>SLJD01000054.1 GCA_007135295.1 Phycisphaerales bacterium | reverse complement strand
GCCCGAGTCGGCCCGGACGATGCGGCAGGTGGTCGACGTGGACCCGCAGCTCGATGACCGCCTGCTCCCGGCTGATGAAAATCTCCAGCGTTTCGGAGCCATCCTGCCGCTCGCTGACGGGGACGACGAGCCGGCCGACGACGCAAGCCGCTGACCTGAGAAGCCATCAAAATGTTTTCTTGTTTTCGGCGGTTTTCGTCATGGTACGGACGCCCGATTTCCGCCTGCATGGTCCGCGTGAGCGAGGATTTCGCCGGAACGCCGCCTCGCCGGGCAAGAAAATCGAATGTTGGTGCGTCCTTACTTCAACAGCCCGGTAGAACTGGCGGACGATATGATGCGTCGAACGCCGTCGGGAGGGCGTGCCTGAGAGGACGTGGCCCATGACCGAATCAACCCTTCGCCAGTGGATGCAGCAACTCGGCCCGCGACTGATCAACCTCAGCGCCGGGATCTGCCGGGACCGTCACCGGGCTGAGGAGATTGTCCAGGAGGCGTTCATCAAGCTCTGGAACCAGCCGCCGGACGGCGGGGAAGCGGTGTATCCCGCCTGGCTCCGCCGGGTGGTCACGAACCTCTCGATCAACGCGCTGCAGCGGACGAAACACGCCTCGACCCTGCCGGAGTTCTCTCTCGACCCGGCCATGCGATCCGACAGCCGCCCGGATGAGCAGATCGACCTCGATGACCAGGTCAACCGCGTGCGACGGGCGATGGACCGCCTCGATGACGCCAAGCGGACGATCCTCATTCTCCGCGGCTACGAGCAACTCAGCTACGAGCACATTGCCGAGGCGATGGGCGTGCCCGTCGGAACCGTGATGAGTCGCCTCAACCGCGCCCGGACCGCGTTGCTCCAACAAATGAAAAAAGATTTGCATGGCGGCGAGGACGAACCGGCTGCGTACGATATTCGGCAGTACAAGCAGGCCTGAGGCGGTTTGTCGCCTTCGCCGTGAATTTCGTCTTTGATGCAGGCATAAACGCAGCGACGGCTGTGTCTTTTCGGCAGAGGATCATTCCCCATGCCAGCACCGCACGAAGAATCCATCCCGGGCCCGCTGGACTGCCAGGACGTTCAGGCCCTGCTGTCCGCGCTGATCGACGATGAGCTTGATGCGGAGACGCGGCACCTTGCCGACCGTCACGTCGCCACGTGCCCCGACTGCCGCGAAGTCCTCGATGAGCTTGAATACGCCGAGACCGTTCTGGCGGCGGACATTGACCGGATCTGCAGCGATCTGCCGGCCGGCTTCGAGGCCGCGGTGCTCGAAGAGACGGTCTGCCGCGACCGCCGACGACGGGTGCGCGGCCTGGTGACCTGGTCGGGCTGGGTCGCGACGGCCGCGTCGCTGACGATCGCCACCGCGGCGCTGTGGTGGAGTGATTCC
Source organism: Phycisphaerales bacterium (assembly GCA_007135295.1). Classification (GTDB taxonomy): domain Bacteria; phylum Planctomycetota; class Phycisphaerae; order Phycisphaerales; family SM1A02; genus SLJD01. The sequence goes on along the minus strand of SLJD01000054.1, from coordinate 1,140 downwards.
CCGGCGGGCAGCGAAGGTGATGAGTACGCCTCGTCGGCCGGCGCGTCGGACCAGGCCGATCCAACGGGCGGCGCAGCCGCGTCGTCCGAATCGTCAACCGGCTCAGCCAGCCCCGGTTCGGTTATGCCGGCGTCATACGGCACGGGGTGGGAACTTCGGGCGTTCATCGACGAAGACCGCGTCTTCGAGCGGCCGGTCGACGAATCCTCTGAAGAGAACTTTGACGCCTCCTGGGACCGCCGCGACCGTGACCGTCACGCCATCGAACTCACGCCGCAGCCCCACTCGCTGATCGACGGCCTTGACGAATACGACCCCGAGGACGACGCCTCTCTGCTGAGCGATGATGAACACCGCCGTCAGCAGCGCAGCCATCGGCGGGGCGATTCGGACGCATCGCCGGACTCGCGATCGGACGACTCGTCTGCGCCGGCCCGGACTCAGGACCAGTCCTCGGACCAGTCCCCGGACCCGACTCGGGAACAGACTCATGAAGAGTCGCCGGAACAGGCATCCCCTCACCAGCAGCCGTCCCGACCGATCAACCGTGACGACCGCGAGACGCTGTACATGACGACGATTCTTCTGGAGATGCTCGAAGACGCGGACACGGACACGTTCGTCGACGTCGAGCGCATCCGCCGCATCGCGGAGAGCGATGAGATCCTCGACCGGCTCGCGGCCGCCCGGTACCGGGTCCCGCTCGAATATCGGCCGGCCGTGATGGCGGCCGAGGGCATCCTTCTCCGCGCGGTCAACGGCCCACTTTCCTTCGAGGACCTGATCGACCTGCAGGAAGCGAGTTCCCGCATGGACCTTCCCCGGCAGCTTGACACCATCATCGAGCGGCCTTCGAACGCGGAATCGCTCTGAGGCGTTGTACTTGTCAGATTCGTTGATGATCAGGCGACGGCCCGCAGCGCAACCTGTGTTCGGTCCTGTTGTTGCAATGATGGATCGGCCGGTCTCGTTCAGAATTCACCGGTTCCGGATACGACTGGCCGAATGATGTGGCCATTTGCGCAACAATGAAATGCGATTTACACGTCGATCGGGCGGATTCGGTGTTCGCGGGCTACCTACAATTGATTCGTCACTATCTGCAAGCCCGCTCGGGTTAGGATGGAAATCTACTATGAG
>SLJD01000079.1 GCA_007135295.1 Phycisphaerales bacterium | reverse complement strand
CGCCGATGATCAGCGTGCGGCGGCAGAGGCCGAGCAGCTGGTGCGGAATCTGCGGCGTCTCGCGGCACACAAGCCGGCTCCTCTCATCATCCGGAGCCTTCTTAACGACACGGCTTTCTGCGAGCGAGTCAGTTATGATTCCTTGGCGGCACAGCGGCTGGCCAATGTCATGAAACTGGAAGAGACCAGCTGGCAGCTGTGGTCACAGGGCTATGTTTCCCTGCACGAGCAGCGCCAGTATATCCGCCAGATACTGCAGGGGCAAGATCGCGAGGGAGAAGCACGCTTGGATGGTGAGGAAGCCGATGCGGTCACCATAATGACCATCATGTCGCGAGTGTGGGGATTGCCCTTGATGTTCTGGCAGAGTTCAAAACCGCTCATGCGGGGCATCATGACGTCGAGCAGAATGAGATCCGGGGGATCCGACTCGATGATCTTCGTGGCCTCAACCCCGTCCGTCACCGTTGTCAGGCGGCACGGAAGCGACTCCAAGTACGCCTGCATCAACTCGAGATTCTGCACATTGTCGTCCACGAGCAGAACGTGAGCCCGGCTGAGGTCGACTTCCTCGGCGAGGGATTCGGGCAGGGAATGTTCGGTCAACGCGGAATCGGCCATCACAGTGTCCTTCTCGAAGTGCAGCACCTCGGCGCAAACAGCCAGTGGCGTGCTGTTCGTCAGCCCCATGATACGGCTCGGCCGGCCGTCCGCCAGCAGGAGGCGACGGGCCTTCAGGGCGAGGCGACCCACCGGCCGTTGCGGTAGTAAGGCCTCTCAGGATCCACGCCGAATGCGAGGTCAAGCCGGCTCGGGTCGATCTCGAGCAGTCGCCGACCGCCGGTCGCGGTCAGATCTGCACTCCACGGGCGATCCTCGCCGGCCAGCAGCGCGGTTTCCAAGTGAAGCATCGTCGCCAAGCGACCGTCGCTGAAATTGGGGATCGACCGGCCGGTGCGATGGGTTCGAACTTCTTCGAGAATGCGGTCGGCTCCACCGGACAACCCTTGGGCGTAGATCTCCAGCGCGTCGGTCATCCCCTCGCGACGCAGCAGGTTCAGCGCCCGGGCCCCCTCCCCGCGCCGGTAATGTCCCATGGCTTCCGCGAGTGCGATCGCCCGGCCGGTATCGATGCTCGCCAGTTCTCCGCGAAGCTCATCCGCCCACCAGATGCCGATGTCTCCGTCACCGAGCAGGCCGGCCAGCGATCGCAGGCGACGCTTCTCTTCCTCGCTGCTCGTCATATCGGCCAGCGCGAGCGCGGCACTGCGGCCGTATCGATCCGGGTCGAGCACTCCCGCCAGGCCGAACAGTTGTCGCGCCAATGCCCGCTTGTTGTCGTCGCCGCCGGCGGCGTCGGCGATTTCCTCGGCCAATTCGAAATAAGCCAGCGCATCGTCCGGCTTGAGCGATTCGAGCCGATCCGCCCACGGGTCTTCCACTGCCGCGACGGCTCCGGTCGCGCCGGCCCACTGCCCGGCTGCCATTACGGCAAGCACCAGCAGCGTCATTGCTTTCCAGGGACAATGACATCCCCACTTCCATTGGTGCACATGCACGCTCATTACCGGTTCAGCCACAAGTCGTCCCTTTCACGTTCATCCGGATGAATCATCCGGATCGACCACAGCCGGGCAATGGTCATTTCTATCTCCATCGCCTGATGAAGAACATGGTCGGTTTCGGTGCGGCGGCTGGTGGAATTGTGCAGCACCTCTTCAACCTGTGAAGCAAAACGCGGATGAGCGGCGGCGGTGGCGAATGCCATGAATTCGAGAACCGCCAGACGGTGTGCGACGCAATGCTCGATCGGGCCGCGGGCGAGTTGGAGCCGCGTTTCGTGACGCCGCTCAATCGCCGGGAGTTCATCGGGAACCGGCCGGTCCACGGCATGGCGGGCAAGACGACGGGCGTCACCTCGCCAGAGGTCGGTCAGTCGGGCCGCAGCATGGTGCGGCGATTCATCCGCGGCTCCGGCTGCTTGCCGACCCCGTCGGATGGTGTGTTGCTCCTGGAACGTCTCACTGAGTCGGCGTGCCAATTCGTCAACAGCCAGGTGCGGCCCTTTATCGCGAAGTTCGATCGCGTGTCGAAGCAGCGCCAAGCGCGCTTCCATGGCCCAGGGCGGCGACCCGGGGGCCGGCAGTTCGCGGTCGGTCAAATCCGTCACGACCCGGCCGAGCCGATCCGCCGGCGTGCGCGTGGTGAACTGATCGACCATCGCTTGAGCCACGTTCGGCCCGTTCCGGAACGGACCGGTGACGAGTCGGCGGGCGGCCTCGTGGTGCTCCTGCGAGCGCGGCCGATAGATCTGCTGGACGAGCAGGTTCGCGTCACGCGGGCCGAGATCGCCTTCCGCATCGAGCGTGCTGAGCATCTCAACCTGCTCATCATTGTCCGCTTCGAGGAATTGTTCGGCCCACACGCCATCGCTGCGGCCGCCCACTGTGCCGACCTCAAATGAAGGCAGGACGGCACCTGTTCCCTCATCAAGCAGTTGCGAGGTCTCCTCCACGATCCGCTTTGCGGCGG
>SLJD01000202.1 GCA_007135295.1 Phycisphaerales bacterium | reverse complement strand
TGATGCCGAGCTTGCCGAAATCAACCCGCTAGTCGTAACCCCGTCGTCCGAGGACCATCCTGACGGAGAAGTGCTGGCAATCGACGCGAAGTTCAACTTCGACGACAACGCGCTCTTCCGTCAGAAGAAGATCGCCGAGATGTTTGATCCGACCGAAGAGAACGAGTCGGAACTGCGGGCGAACAAGTTTGGCCTGAACTACGTGGCGCTGGACGGGAACATTGGCTGCCTCGTCAATGGAGCCGGTCTGGCGATGTCCACCATGGACATCGTGAAACTGCATGGCGGCGAGCCGGCCAACTTCCTCGATGTTGGAGGTGGCGCGACCGAAGAGGCCGTGACGGAAGCGTTCCGAATCATCCTTTCGGACAAGGCGGTCGAAGGGGTGTTGGTGAATATCTTCGGGGGCATCATGCAGTGTGACAAGATCGCTCGCGCGATCGCGAATGCTGCCAAGGAAGTTGGGTTTGATGTTCCGCTGGTTGTGAGGCTGGAAGGCACGAACGTCGATGAGGCCCGAAAGATTCTTGAATCAGCACGGTCGGAGATTCCGACGATGCAGTCGGCGACGGATCTGACGGATGCTGCCACCAAAGTGACCGGCGCGGTCACTGCCGCCTGAGTCTCAGAACAACAGCGGGCTTAGGGGTGTGCAGGGCTGTCTGTTCATCTGGGAAGCTGCGTATGCCCCCCCGACTCGGCGAGGCGCTCTCGGCTGATTGTCCCCACTGTCGCCGACTGGTTGAGATTGTCCGGAGCATGGCGGATTCGTTCTGGGAGGTGCTGGTTTGTGATATGCATGCACTGGACGTTCTTGGCGTTGCCCGGAACATAGGCATAGGTACGTGCGCCGGCTATCGTGGCCATGGGACGAGCATTCCTTCACCAGGCCATCACTGAGCAAGGTGATGCTGACGAATGAAGTTGCGCAAAGGCATGTTTTAGATCGAATTCATGTGGTACAGCGATGCTGATACTTTTTGATATTGACGGCACGCTTCTGAGCAGCGAAGGCGTGGGCCGGGCGTCCATGCTCGCAGCCGGACAGGAGCTGTTCGGATCGGACTTCACGTTCGATGGTGTTGATGTGTCCGGCCGCCTGGATACGCTGATCTGGCACGACCTCGCTGTGAGCAACAGCGTTGAGCCGAACGACACCAATCACACTAGGTTTCGAAGGACATATGCGAAATACCTGGAGCAGAATCTCCGCATCAGCGACCGAACACGAGCGTTGCCGGGGGTCGGGGAATTCGTTGCCGAACTGCGGCAGCGAACCGACTTGACGCTCGGTCTGCTGACAGGAAACTATCCCGAAACAGGACGAATGAAGATACGGGCCGTATCGATAGAGCCGTCATGGTTTCCCGTCCAAGCATGGGGCGATCAGGCTGCCACCCGCCGCGGGCTTCCGCCGCTGGCCATGACTCAATGCGCGGAGATTCACGGGAATCCAATCGATTCGAGGCAGGTGCTCATCATCGGCGACACGCCGCATGATGTCGACTGCGCAGCTGTGAACGGTTGCCGATCCCTTGCCGTATGTACCGGGGCATTTTCTGAAGATGAGCTGCATGCTGCTCGCCCGGACCGGCTTGTCAGAACACTGGAAAACACGGTCGACCTCGTCGAGTGGATCGACTCGCTCCGGGATTCGTGGGATTCGGGTGAACGGTCACCCATTGAGGGCACATGACAGCCACCGGCGAGTTGTGCGTCTCATTCGCTTGCTGAGATCCCGGCCGAATCAGTTCGTCCAGTTCGCCAGAAGTATGCCAAGGTCAGCGCCGCCGACTTGCCCGTCACCGTTCAGGTCGGCCGGGCAGTCCCCGGGGTCGGGGCAATCGCCCCATGCAGCGAGCAGGATGCCGAGGTCCGCACCGCCGACCTTCCCATCGCCGTTGAGGTCCCCGAGAATCGCCTCATCCGCATCGATGTACCATGCTGCTGCCACGTCCCACCCCGCACTCAGACCGTCTGTGCGACGCGCTTCGAGCACATACTCTCCGGCGGCAAGATCCGTCAGATACAGATGCTGAATGTTGTCAATATCACTCTGGCTGACGACATTGCCTGATGCGAACACGCCAAGACCGTCGTCGCCGACGAGCGACGATACCTGCCCGCCGTCGGCTTCCCACAGTTCCAGTTCAAGGTGTGCCAGTGTGTAACTGTTGAAGTTGCTGGAGACCTGCCGATTCCATGTAATGACGAACGATGCTTCCGCAGCTTGCTCGGACACATGAAATCGCCAATAGGCGCTGTTACCGGCATTGATCTGGGGACGGTCCCATCCGGCCATGTCAGCGCTCGCGGATGCGGGCACTGTTGACGATGCGCTCTGCTGGCCGCCTGTCAGGATCAGGTGGCTTGTGTCAATGTTGACAGTTCCTGCCCCGACGGTGTCATCGAGCGGTTGATTGGCGATCCCGCGCTGTGGCCCGGATTCAATCGGGTTGTTGGTCCAGGAATCGCCGTGATCGTTGCTGTGCGTGGCCCCGGCGAGCAGAGCCGCTTTAAGGAGGTCCGGGCTGGAAGCATTCGGATTGCTGCTCAGTGACGGATCGGTCTGAGCGGTGTCGAACAGGAGCGTTGCGGCAGCCGTGACGCGAGGGGTCGCGCTGCTGGTCGTGCCGGCCGGGGCGACAATCTCCGGCTTCTGCCGCCCGGGACCGTCAAAACCGTCTGCCGTGGCCCCGGTGGCGTGACTGCCGGATGTCCGACCGACAGCGAGGCCATTGAAGTTGTGACTCATCAGTGGCGGGCCGCTTGTGCCGCTGTTTGCCACGCCACCAATGACCAGGATGTCGAATTCGTTTGTCGCCCAGTCGGCTCGACGAAGCACTTCATCGTCGAAGTCATCCACATTACCAACCCAACTGTGATTGAAGACGCGGACGGATGCGGGCGGGGAAAGTGGCGGGACTGGCGCGCTGGTGCGGAGGAAGCCACCGGTCAGCCAGTTGGAGGCCTCATACAACCAGATGTCCTCGACTCCGTGTGCCATGCTTGACGTGCCGGAGTACATGGGAACAGCGACGTTCTGAGCGTGGCTGCTGACTCCGGTCGACCCGCTCATCTCCGTAAAGTTCTTTCCGGTGAAATGACTGCTGCCTTGGTTGGGACTGTAGTTCCCGTTTCCTGTGGGCGCTTCAACCTGAGCCACACCCACGGATGCGCCGGTTGGTGCATCGTTGCCAAGACGGTCGAGCAAGGCGTTGTAGCCCATCTGATCAAGATCGGCGACGGCGGGAAGCGCACAGGCCAGCGCAGTGAGCGGAACGCACCAAGCATGCTGACGGATGGTCACAACAACTCCCTCCTGCCACTTGAACAGCGGATCATGGGCCCACGCCTTAGGCAACGCTCCCGTTACATCGGGCAGAACGCGTTGCGTAAGAAACGTAGCTCCGAAAATCCCCTTGGGCAAGAATCGGGCCACGCTTTTCCCAAATGGCTTTCCTCGTGGGCAGGGTGACCACCTCTCGTGATGAGGCCATTCGGGAGGGCAGGGGGAGGACAGGAGAGGGAACAAAAAAACCGGCCCGGTGAGCGGAGCTCGAACCGGGCCGGCTTCCGGGGGGCAAGGTTACTAAAACGTACTCTACCATCCCAATCAGTCAGTTGCAAGAGATTTGGGCAAGCACTTCGGTGGCATCTCTGGAATCGGCACGAATTGTGGATACACTTGTGCTTGCTTAACCATAACCAGCAACGATTTTCAACCAGCAACGATTTTCCAAGAAGCCCTCGTTCAGGAAAATGTTTCTATATTTCCGCCAAAGAACGTTCCAGCCATTCAAGGCTGGTTGCAAGATGTTTGGGACTGCCTTCTGATTTGAGAAAACCAATCGAAGTTCCTGCCAGCAATGCCCGTCGGATCATCGCAAGTCGTTGATAATCGTCATCCACTGAAAGGCCACGTCGCCGGCGGGCTGTGGCCAAGGCCTTAACCGGTTTCATGGTGCTGCTCTTGAGACGTTCCGGCCGGGCCCACAAGAGCCGTTCAAGGTAGATGGCGTCTTCAATCCAATGGCCTGGTCGAATCTCGGCAAGATCAATCAGGCAAACCGGTACTTTGGGGCCATCGGCGCGGCACATGGCATTTGCCGGATGCAGATCACCGTGAATCCATTCGTCAACCCGCCGTGCTTCCCATTCGCTGACAAAATCATCCAGCCGTGAGGCGAACTTCTTCAATGCTTTCTTCCACCGTCCTTTGTCGGGAATGTTGTGATCAGCTAATTTCTTTTGTGCGACCTTGACTTCTGCACGCCAGTCTTCGGCGGGGGGAGCCTGATCAACGGGAAAGTGATTGGCTGCAACATAGAATGAAGCAGCTGCCTCGGCGATGCGTTGGATGCAGTCGTCGGTCCAGTGAAGCGCGAGTGGGCCGTAATCGAGGTGCTCAAGGACCAGCCATGCCAGATCGTAGCCGCCGAGTTCCTCGCCGCAGAAGTACACTGCAGGGGTGCAAGGTTCAGTATCACCGCTCTGGCCCGAAAGCCGTTTCGTCCAGATGAGTTCCCGTACCACGACTGGGAGCTTGACGACGGCTCGCCTCGTGATTCCATCGGGGTCAATCACGTCAGCCGTCGCAGTAGCTGCCCCTCCACGTTGCCAGTCCGTTCGGAACCATGACACATTGTGCAACTGATTGTCGCAAGCCTTGACCAGTTCCGGGGTCAAACTTGCTGCAAGGTTCCTGGAGTCCATTGGTATTGAATCGGCCACGGGAGGCATCACAATGCAAACTCAAGGGAGGTCACCGTTCTCAGAGTATGCGTCAGGAATGTTTTCGGCAAGAATGGTTGGGGTGACGCTCCACCGCTGCAACTCCAGAGTGAAATGCGGCCGGAGGCGTGCCGCTGGTTGCGGACCCCCAGAAAAGGACGTAGCTTTGCTGCAATGACGCCTTCAATTGATGTGTTGGCCGTTGACCTGGATGGGACACTGCTTGGCCCGGACGGCAGAGTCTCTCCGCGCAATCAGGAAGCAATCACTGAGGCCAGAAACGCCGGAGTCGACGTATTGGTCGCAACGGGACGGGCGTTCATTGAAAGCAAAGCGATTCTTGAGTCGGTTGGGCAGCACGGCATGTTCATCGGTGCCGGTGGCGCTGTCCTTCAACAGGCTCTCACGGGCCGGACAGTGGAGCGGCGAATCATGCCGCACGAGGTCGTGAAAGAGGTCAGTCGCTCACTGGTCAACCATGATCATAAGGCACTCGTTCTCAAGGATGCGCACGCGACTGGCTATGACTATCTGGCAGTCGGTCCGGCCGTGATGGCTCCCTCCACTGAGTGGTGGTTCTCGCATCTTCCGGTTCGGATACGCTTTGTGGATCGGATCGAAGAAGATCCTGATCCCGAGCACACCTTGCGCATCGGCACGGTTGCGCCGCAGAGTGCATTGCTTGGCATTGCCATGGAGCTGAGAGAAGATCTCGGGGACCGGGCACTGTTGCAGCATTGGGCAGCGGTCGCGATTGAAAAGTCTGATGAGGATCCGATCCACATGCTCGAAGTATTCAACCCCCGTGTCAGCAAGTGGTCGATGCTGCAGGCATACGTGAATCGACTCGGATATGAACAAAGTCGCGTGGCAGCAATTGGCGATGGGCTCAATGACGTCAGCATGATCGAGGCGGCGCCCTTGGGCATTGCCATGGCGAACGCGGATGATGCTGTGCTGGCCGTTGCCGATCGCGTTACCGCATCGAACGGCGATGATGGTGTGGCGCAGGCAATTGAGTGCATTCTGGCGGGGCAATGGTAGTGCCGGCTCGCGGCACCAACTTTATCCCATACAATCCAGTCAGATGTCATCCAGTACCACGCCGCCCATGAGACATGTGCTCGGCCGGCATGAAGGGCCGGCATTCTTCACCGCGCTTCAAGCACTTGTGAAAGGGACACTGGAATCGGATGTTTCAGTGGAACTCATCGCGTGCCCAGATTCGCATCCGTTCCAGGACATGACATCCATGGTCCGTGAGATAGGGGTGAGCGAGATTCTGCAGCAGCACGACCTACACGTGCGTGGGGTAGCGCATGCAGGCCGCGGCGTCGACCTTGGAGTCGCGATGGCGAGTCGCGGCGGAGCCTGCCTGGCTCTCGTTCCTGCCGACCAGTTGGCGGAGACGGAACCAGCCATTGAGCGTGCGGCTTTTTCCAATCAATCGGCTGGATGCATGACGATTGTGATCGAGGATGATCAGAGGCGGTCGACCGGTGTCTGTCCGCGGCTGCTTGCGCGCCAGCTTGGCCTGCCGTGCCTGGAAGCGTCGACGGTTGAAGATCTGCGTGATTCAATTGAATGGTCATTGCGGCTTGCGCGGGCGGGAGGTGGCGTGGCATGCCTGACGGTGCATCGCGATATCTGGCGTGCGGCGGACACACTGACGGTCAGGCCGAACCGCATAGGTGATTCAATTGATGCAACTATTGCCCGTCGATATCGACGCACGACTCGCCCTGCTGAGGCAAATGACGTGCTTCAACTTGCTCGACGTCTGGAGCTGAATCGACTGTACCGCCTGCCGAGCCCCGGCGAGCGCGAGCCCATCGGTTTTATCCTCACCGGGCCGGCGGCGGAGGCGATGAACCATCTGTTGTTCGTTCTGCATATGAAGGGACGTGTTCCACTGCTGCACCTTCGGTTGACTCATCCGATCGATGAATCAATGGTGCAGCGTCTGCTCAGCCGTTGTGAACAGATCATGGTGATCGAGGCACGGCCGGGCAGTGTCGAGTCAGAAGTGCTCGCCGTGGTGGAGAAGATGCGAAACAGAGAGCGGGAGCACCCGGCCAGCGTGCTTTCCTGCGATCACGGGGTGAGCCAGTCAGGCCTTCTCCAGTCAGCTGAAAGCATCGGTCATCCCTCGATACTGGCCCGCCGACTGAAGTCTTCGCTGCGCTTGGTACGATCAGCAAGCGAGATTGACGACCGGCTGGCGTCGCTACCTGATGCACCTGTTGATCGGGTGGCCGGGCGGCATGAGAGCGTCGGGATTCACGCGGCAGAGAAACAGCTCAGATCTCTGATTGATGATTTGCGGAAATGGTCCAGTGATCACGGGCGAAGCGAATCGGGCGAGACGACGTGGGTAGGGCTCACCGGAGAGTCGGCTCCGGCAGGCGCCGATCGAATCGTTCGCGCTGAGATCTGGTCCGCGACGAGACTGCTTCGAGATGGCTGGTCGATAGTGCGCGACACATCGCAGGAGACGCCGTTTCTGCTACTCGTATGTGCTGTCGATGGGGAGGATGTCTACGAGTTCGAGCGGTTCAGCCGTGGCATCATCCCGACGGACTCACCCGCTTCAGTTCGTGTGGAATCGGGGGAGTTCGCTCAACGCCAAAGGTTGCGCGAGCAACTCCGTCAGGCCGCTATGACCGAGGCCGTTACCATCATGATTATCCGGGACGGGCAGCCGGCTCAGTACGATGTGCGCCGTGTTGAGCGGGAGATGGCTGAATCCGACCGACTCGGCTTTGAGCCCAGGCAACGGTTAATCTGGTCGGTGGATCAGACATGTGCAATACGGCTGCCGGATGACGAGCAACTGCTTGACCGCGCCCAGCAGCGTGACCCGGGCCTGATGGAGCCCGAGTTCAGCATCGATCGACTGCCGGAAGGCGTCGACCAGCGATTTCGCCTGCGGCTCCGTCCTATGTTCGAGCAGGTCGATGTCATTCGCAGTCGGCCGCCTCTGGCGTTGTGGCGCCAGCAGGCCCCGGAAAGGCTGGCAGTTTCCAAACCAGTGCATGCAGGACAATCTGTCTGGCGTATGCATGTGGCGGGATATCGCGGCGGGACAAACGGCGTGCTTTGGCGCGTTCTCTGCCGGGCGGGGCGTCACATGGGATATCTCGTACGCACTTTGACGGATGAAACGCCAATCGGAGCCGGACGTCGGGCTTGGATGCAGGTGTTGTTCACCCGTCCTCACGGCAGTGAATTCGCGACATCGGAGTCAGCGCATCTGCCGTTCGGCGAAGCCGATCTGCTTCTCGGTCTCGACTGGGATGAGACGCTTCGTGCTCTCGGGCCGGACAAACAACTCCGGGTGGCACACCCCTTGAGGACGGCTGGGGTTATCAACTCGGGATTCTTCGACGATGAACGGGAGACCAATCGTATACGACTGCAGCGGCAGCAGCAGCGGCTGGCTGTCGAACGGGTCGTAACGAGTGAGACAAGCCGGATCGACGACTTTGTTGATGCGGCCCGCCTGACGTTTCATTCGGATCGCCAGACGGATCTGGTAATGCTCGGCCTGGCGTTTCAGCGGGGACTTGTTCCGCTTTCCCTCGATGCGCTGGAACTGTCCTTGCAAGAGCTTGAATCCAATGGTTTCGGACTGTCCCGTGAAGCCTTTGAGTTCGGGCGGCACCTCGCTGTTCAACGCGATCTGATGAAACGACCCCGCATCGATGCGGTGGGAGATGTCGACCGGCTTTGCCAGCGCCTTCTATTGACCGTTCGTCGAAGCGGCCCCGGTGGCCGAAGACGTACGAAGCGTTTCAGGCAATTGCTCGAACGGACATTGACCCTGACGCCGGGACTGTCGGAAACTGACGCAGGCCGCATCGTCCGTCGCGACATGGTGCTCGGGCTGTATCGTACCATGCTGTGGGGCGGACTTGATTACGCCGGAATATATGCTGATTCCATTATTCGGCTGTACGAAGCGGATCGCGGCGAGACGGGGCGCGCTGTGACGCGTTACATGGTCTTGCCGATTGCTGATGCCATGCTGATCCGTGATGCATTGTACATTGCCACACTCGCTTCGAGCCCCGAGCAGAGGCGGCGCATCCGACAGCGATTGATGGTGAAACTTGCCCGAGGCGACGAACTGGAACGCCGATATCTCACCCGGTTCGAGTTGACGGGGTTCAACCGGCGGATACGTGCGGATATACGTACCAGCGACTGGCCGGCAAGAGTCATTGCGATGGGGCGTCATCTAATCCCGCAGCGCTGGCGTGGGACGGCTTCAGATCGTCAGTTTCGGGACGAGGTTGTTGAACTGGTTGGCCGGATGGCTCGCAATCTGCACCACGATTACGAACACTGGCTTCATATTGCACGACGGTTGCATGACCGCGCTGCCCAGAACCAGCTCCGAAGCGGTACGTCGGGCCTTGATTCCATTGAAGCGGGGGCTCAGGAGCCGGGGCTGTCAAATACGTCGAATGTCAAGATTGACGAGGCGGCGTCAACCACGTGACTCCTCGCAGGAATTCCCGGAACCTTTCCTTTCATGCCGAAGCTGTCCGCAAGCGGCTGCGATGTCCCGGCCCCGGCTGGCTCGGATGTGAACGTTGACACGGCGGCGCCGGAGAATCTGCTGAAACTCGCGTACATTCTCGGTACGGGGACGATGATACGGTAGGCTTTGAACTTCGTTGTATCGGATCAGGTTCACGTTGGCACGAAGCCGCCGCGCCACGCGGGCGAGTTGATCAGCGTGTTCCGGCTGATCGTTGACCCCGCCCAGAAGGATGTATTCGAGGGTGATCTCTCGACCCGTGCGACGAAAGTACTCATCGCACGCGTCGAGCAGTTCCTCAATGGTCGTGTACTGTGACCATGGGATGAGTTCCCTGCGGAGATCGTCATTCGGCGCGTGCAGACTCAAGGCAAGTGTGACAGGTAGCTCGAAGTGCACCAGTTTGCGGATTGCCCCTGGAAGCCCGACTGTCGAAACGGTGATGCGCCGAGCGCCGATCCCCAGCCCCCATCCCGCATTGATGGTTCGAATCGAGTCGGTGACGGCCTTGTAATTGGCAAGTGGCTCGCCCATTCCCATGAATACAATGTTTGTAATCCGCTCTACGCCGTCGATCCGGTTGAGACGGTGCACCTGTTCGACGATCTGTCCCGCTCGAAGGTTGCCTTCCAATCCACCAAGCCCGGAAGCGCAGAACGCGCATCCGACCGGGCATCCGACCTGACTCGAGACACAGGCCGTACGTCGCTGCGGGGTGGGGATCATCACCGTTTCCGTCTGCCGTTCAGTCGATGCGTTGTTCTTCAGCATCGGCAGTGGACGATTCTGATCGGAAATAGGGGGCCGGCGTTGTGTCAAATCTTCCCGCCAGCCCAGCAGCAGTTTTTGTGTGCCGTCTGTCGCAATCTGGTGCGCGAGC
>SLJD01000034.1 GCA_007135295.1 Phycisphaerales bacterium | reverse complement strand
GATCTCGACGTGACCGTCGAAGTAGGCCACGGGGATGCGCTGCGCGCCCCCCTGCCATGCCGCCCGGTCATAGCCGAGAATCGTTTCATGGCTCGCGGCCACGTCGTCGACTCGTTCCACCTGCACGTTGATCCAGTAATCCGGCCCGTCATGCACGTCACCGAACGGGCTGTCGAGTACGTCCGGCGACAGGTATACCACAATTTCCTCGATGTCATCCGGCGTGCGGCGATCGTGCTCGCTGGCATAGATCTGATACGCCTGCGTGATATGCCGGATGTTCCTAGCCGATTCCATTTCCGGAGCCATGCGCTTCTGGTGGCCCATCTGCGGCAGGGCCGCCCCGGCGCCGATGGCCGGCAGCACGATTCCCGCATAATTGCGCAGCACTCCCGCCGTCGTCGCCATGTTCACCACCACGCTGCGGTCGCACACCCCGGTGATCCGCAGATCACCACCATCACGGAACGTGAACGACACCGACGGGTGCGCGCGACTGACGACATCGCCGTATGCCGGCATGAGCGTGCCGGGATCGCGCTCGACATCGGTCGGCGAGCGCAGCGCGTTGGCCAGAGCGGACAACGCCATCGAACTCAGCCCGTAGCCCTGGCCGGCGAAGAACTCCGCGTCGGCGTACTGAACCTGAATCGCCTCGCCGAGGTGCGGCCGAAGCAGGTCCGCCACGTCATCCCGGTCGAGCAGCGATTCGCCCCCGCCTCGAAGTTGCCCCACCGCGGTCTCCAGTCCGCGCGGCGTCACGGCCGCCACGAGATGGTCATCCGTGACGGCGTAACTCAATTCCAGCGGCACCGGCAGACCGGGAAAGTGCAGCGTCGTGACACGGCCGAGGTCGTCGTCCGTTTTCGTGTTGAACCGCACATAGCCGCGCAGTCGCTCGCGGGCCATCGCGTTGACCTGTGTTTCCACGCGTTCGAGCGTGCGGCTGAAATCATCAGCGTTGGAGAGTTCGATCAGTCCGACGAGCGACGTCAGCCCCCCGCCGCCGGTCGTCAGCGACGTGTAATACGCCATCCGGTCGCCGAGGTGATCGAACACGTCGCGCTGCGGGTCGATGCCGGTCTCCCGCTCGAAGAACTCGAACGGCCCCTCCTCGCCGGCGACGTCGCTGAGCCCGCCGATCAGGTCTTCGAGGTACGCCCCGTATGCCGAGCCGACCGCGCGCGAGATCTGCAGACTCGTCACGTCGCGCGGGATCATCGCCAGGTCGGCCTCGCTCAGCGGGTCCGCGTCGAACAGGCCGTATTCTTCATACAGCGCCGCGCCGTTGACGATCCGCGCCGCGAAGTCAGCATGCGTCTCGCCCCGCGTCACCCCGGCAAAGATCTTCATCGCGTGCTCCCCGAGAAGCCCCGACGCTTCGAGCTGACGGCGCAGCTCGCCGCCGCCCGGGCCGAGTTCGCGGATGGCCGACTCGAACACCGGTTCGAGGGCGTCGAAATCCATCCGCAGGCCCAGCATCGGGTCGTCATCGAGCGGCAGATCCATCCGGCCGATGTCCTCAACGACCGGCTCCTCCTCGTTGAACGCGATCAGGAACAGCGTGCGGCCATCTTCTTCATGCACGCCGAAGATCGCCGGGCCGTGCGGCGTGGTGATCCGCTGCATCTCCGCGTGCTCGTCGAGCGGCTCCATGGGAAATGGCGCCATCATCCCCGCGGCGGCGGTGAAGCGGTCGGCGAGGTGGCGCGTCCGCTCCGGGTCGGGGTCTTCGATGGTCAGCCGCACGGAGACCGGCATCTCCTGCTCGCCGGGGTCGCTCATCCCGACGCGCACCGTCATCGGGCTCGCGAGCAGATCGAGCACGAGCTCGACCATCTGCGGCGGCGGGGCCATCGGCTGATCGAGTTCACGCGGCAGTTCGAGCAGCCGCTGATCGATCATCTCCAGCGCATCGCGCAGCGCGTGGTCCCGCTCGTCATCGAGCAATTCGTGCAGGCCGGCGGTGTGAAACATGAGAAACTCGTCGTCCGCCGCCGCGGCCGGCGCAGCCAGCCCCACAGCCGCTGCCGTCCAGGCGGTCCCGACGAGCGCGGTCAGACATGAACGTGACATGGGATGTTCCCCTTCTCCTGTAAAGTGGTCGAGATCCGGCGGCGACCGATCGCGGTCCGCGCGCTGGGACAAAGCCGACTGTTCCCCGAAGCCGCCACGCAGCAGCAACGTGCGGCGCGTACGATAGTTCGGAAAGCGGGCCGGTTGATTTTATCAACGCTGGACACCTTTCACCCGCTGAACCGATGGCGAACCTGATCGATCGCCAGGTCCGCCCGCGCATCATGCCGTACGCTCCAAGGACGCCGCCGCCCGCATGCCCACGATCCCCAGCCGCATCCTGCTCATCCGACCCAGCGCGCTCGGCGACGTCTGCCGTTCCGTGCCGGTGCTCGCGAGTGTGCGGCAGCGATTTCCGGGGGCGACGCTCGACTGGGTCGTGCAGGACAGCTTCATCGACGCCATCGAGAACCACCCCGCATTGAACCGCCCGATCGTGTTCCCGCGGGTGAAAGG
>SLJD01000278.1 GCA_007135295.1 Phycisphaerales bacterium | reverse complement strand
GCGGTCCCAACAGGACGCTGATCAAAAAAAATGTCACAAGGTCATGCGGCGACGTTTGAGGGGGCCTCGAAGCCGCGGGCCGGCGCGGAGAGAATGCGGCAATGGGGGACGCAGTCAGTGCCGGAAGTGACGGACGCCGGTGATAAGCAGGCAAATGCCGCGCTGGTTGCACAGGTCGATCGTTTCCTCGTCCCGCCGCGACCCTCCGGGCTGCACAATGCACTGAATTCCGGCGTCAACGAGTAATTCGGGGCCGTCGGGGAAGGGGAAGAAGCCGTCCGAGGCGGCGACGGCTGGCAAATCTCCGCCGATTCGATTGCCGGCTTTTTCGATGGCCAGGCGACAGGCGCTGACCCGGTCGACCTGCCCGCATCCGCCACCAAGCATTCGACCGTTGGCTCCGATCGCCACGGCATTGGATTTGAGGTGCTTGGCGGCCGTCCAGACGAATCGCCCGTCGTCGAGCATCGCTTCCGTAGGTTCCGGGCCCGCCGCGTGCTGCCATGTGTGCGGAGCGGCCAGCTTGACATCCCGTTCCTGGACGAGCATGCCGCCCGGTACGGACTTGTAGTTGACCTTGCGCTTGTTCGTGCTCGACATGCTGCCTGTCGCCAGCAGGCGGACGTTCTTCCAGCGATTGCTCAGCAGATCAACGGCATCGTCGTCGAAAGACGGGGCGATGATGACCTCGAGAAACTTCTCGCCAGCCGTGATGGCTTTCGCCGCGCCGGAATCGACCGGCGTGCTTACGGCTAGGATCCCGCCGAACGCCGCAAGCGGATCACCCTCATAAGCGTTGCTGAAGGCCTCGGCCGGAGACGCCGCCACCGCAGCACCGCACGGATTGGCGTGCTTGACGATGACGGCAGCCGATCGTTCCGGGACGAGTTCGTGCAGTTCCAAGGCGAACTCAAGGGCGGCCGCCCCGTCGTGTATGTTGTTGTAGCTCAGTGGCTTGCCGGCCAGCAACTCCGCTGAGACCACATTCGGTCCGTGCGATGCGGGGTTCGCGTAGAGGGCGGCGGCTTGATGAGGGTTCTCGCCATACCGAAGATCGCCGTGCTTCGTGTAACTCAGCCGGAGCATGTCCGGGAAGGCTTCATCACGGCGGGAGCACATCCATGCGCTGATGGTGGCGTCGTATTCGGCCGTGCGGCTGAAGGCGGCTGCCGCCAGATCCCGGCGAAGTTCAAGCGAGGTGGTTCCACCGCTGTTCCGAAGCTCACTGATAACGCGATCATACTGATCCGCTGCCGTGACCACCGCGACGGATTCATGGTTTTTTGCCGCTGAGCGAATCATCGCCGGGCCACCGATATCAATCTGCTCGATGGCCTGTTCTCGGCTGACGCCGGGTTTCAGGATGGTTCGCTCGAACGGGTAGAGGTTGACGCAGATCAGGTCGATGGCTTCGATGCCATGCTCCGCCATGGCCTGTAGGTGCTTTTCGTCGTCCCGGCGCCCGAGCAGGCCGCCGTGTATCGCTGGATGCAAAGTCTTGACTCGGCCGTCAAGCATTTCCGGCACGCCGGTAACGGATTCGATGGGGATCACCGCAATGCCGGCTTCGGTCAGTGCGGAAGCCGTCCCGCCCGTCGAGATGATTTCGATACCGAATTCCGCCAGCGCTCGAGCGAAGGCGACCAGATCCGTTTTGTCACTGACGGATAACAGCGCCCGCCGGACGGTCATGCGGTTGGTCATGCTTGTGTCTTCAGCCGATCGAGCGTCGGCGGCGTCCCCGGTCTGAGCGGGAGTGCTCTGCATGGGCGGTCAGTTCCTTGCTCGGCAAAGGTATCGGGGGAAACAACGCAGGATATCACAGCGCGTCGCTGGTGTCGCGATCCGCCCCCTCGCCTGCATGTTGTTTGCAGCCGTCCGTCGTCGGGCCGCCGATGTGTATTCAGCTCCGCGGTGCCAGCCGAATCAGCCGACCCCGTCGGTCAATCGCCAATAGGTTGCCGGATGTCTCGTCCGACGTCCAGATGTGCTGAATGTCCGGAAACTGGAAGGATGACTCCACATCTCCGCTGTCAGCCGCGACGAGGGTCATCTCCCGCTTCTCGTCATCCCAGACGAGCAACATGCCGCGGTGGCGAGTGATCACCTGACCCTGGACATCCGGCGAGCGCCACATCACCCGCCCGCCGGGGCGGTTCTGCGGCCTGGCTTCGAGGCAGACGAGTCCTTCGGTCGGCACGTACTGATACACCCGGTTGCCGATGACGACCGGTGACTGTTCGAGCGGGCTTTCCGTCAGGTATTGCCACAGTCGGCGGCCGTTGTAAAGATCGAATGCACGCAGATACTGATCGCGGCTCGCAACGTACACGGCCTCGTTGCCCACCGCTGGACGCGCGACAATTCCGGCAAGGGCCTGATACCGCCACATGCGGGAGACGCGTGAAGCACGTATCGCCGTCACCGTGCCGTCCTGTCCGACCGCAATGACGTGATCTCTATACAGGATCGGCTTGATCCGCAGCGTGGGAACGGCCTGATACGCCCGCCACATGTGCCCGACGCCGTAGCTG
>SLJD01000290.1 GCA_007135295.1 Phycisphaerales bacterium | reverse complement strand
TCGCGGCACCCGGCGTCGGTGATTTCGCCGCCTCGTCAATTTCCGCCGCAGCGGCTTCGGCTGCATCTTCCGTAGTATCGCCCTGCGCCGCTTCCGGCGTCGGCCCATCCTGCCCGGGCTCGGCAGACTTTGCCTCCGCCGCATCGCCGGACTGCTCAGCCGATGCGCGATCCTGGGTTTGATCCTGGCCTTCCGTCTGGGCGTCGTCACCACGTTTGCGCCGGCCGCGCCCCCCGCGACGCCGACGTCGCCGACGCTTGCGCGGCTGACCGTCCTCATCCATCTCCGTCGCTGGCTCGGCCTGGCCCGCTACGGCTTCGCTTGGGTCCGGACTGTCGGTTGTGGCTTCAACCTCGGCCGAGGGGGCCTCGGCCGCCTCCGCTTCGCCGACCTCTTCATCGAACAGGCTTTCGTCGCCTTGAAGCTCGATCAGGTTTTCCTCCGGCAGGGTGCCCAGCCGCTCGGGACGGACCATCGCCTCGAAATCGATCGGGCCACGCCCGTCATAGGCGAGGATTTTGACGTGATCGATGCTGCTGCCGCCGACGCGCACCATCACCGTCTTGCCGTGTTGCGCCTCCAACGCCACAAGCTGCGAACGCTTGCGGTTGAGCAGTTGAAACGCGACATCCGGGCTGATCGTCAGCTCCAGCCGATCCACCTTGGCATGCTGCATCGCCAGCGCCAGGCGGCGCATGACCTCCAGCACCACCGACTCCGGACTCTTGACATGGCCGTGGCCCGCGCAATGTTCGCACGTTGCGTAAACCGACGTTTTCAGCGAAGGGCGCATCCGTTGACGGGTCATCTCAAGCAGCCCGAACTGGCTGATCGCCCCGACCCGCGTCCGGGCCCGGTCGCGCTTGAGATTCGACCGGAAGCGCTGCTCGATCGTCTGCCGATGCTTGCGGTCGCGCATGTCGATCAGGTCGTTGACGATCACGCCACCCAGATCCCGCAGTTTCAACTGTCGGCAGATTTCGTCCACCGCCTCCTTGTCCGTGTTGTAGGCGTTGCTCTCGGCGTCCTTGGCGTCACGGCTTTTGCCGCTGTTCACGTCGATCGCCACCAGCGCCTCGGTCTGGTCGATCACCAGCGATCCGCCCGATGGCAGCGGCACCTCCCGGTTGTGGATCGAATCGATCTGCCGTTCGATGTCATAGCGATGAAACAGCGGCACCGCGTCCTTGTAAAAACACACCTTGGAACGCGCCCGGGGCGAGGCAATGGTCAGAAAATCATGCGCCTGCCGGGCCGCGGTGGGCTCGTCGACGATGATCCGGTCAATGTCGGTCGAGAACACATCGCGAATCGTGCGGATGATCAGGTCCGACTCCGTGTACAGCTCGCCCACCCGGCCGATCTGCTTGCGCCGTTTCTCGATGTTCTTCCACAACCGCTGAAGGTAGGCAAGGTCGCGCTTCAGATCCGTCTTGGTCTGCCCGATCCCGGCGGTGCGCACGATGAATCCGAAGCCCTCGGGCGGATTCAGCTCCGCCAGAAGTTGGCGCGAGCTTCGACGCGCATCATCGTCTTCCACCTTCCGGGACACCCCCAGACGCTGCATGTAAGGCATCATCACCAGGAATCGGCCGGGAATCGACAGGTAGCTGGTCAGCGTAGGGCCCTTGTTGCCGATGCCCTCCTTGAGGACCTGGACCAGCACCTCCTGGCCGCGCTTGAGGCAACGTTGAATCGGCGGGCGTTCGCGGTGCGGCGTTTTTGAGCCGACCTGTTCGAACGCTTCGCGGTCCTTGCCCGGGAAATACATCGGGTGAAGGTCCGTGACGTGCAGAAACCCGTTGCGTTCGAGGCCGAAGTCGACGAAGGCCGCCTGGATCGACGCCTCGACGTTCATGACCCGGCCTTTGTAGATGTTTCCGACGTGAGATTCCGTCGAAGCGCGTTCCTGGTAGAACTCTTCAAGACGGCCGTCCCTTATGATGGCGATTCGGCATTCCTCGCCGGGGACGTAATTGATCATCATTTCAGTTTTGGACACAGCAACACAGTTGGGCCCAGGGCACGCCGGTCAGGCTCGATCACCCGCTCGCCAACCGGAAAGATCAGCCGAACCGAATCACGCCGGCTCGCCCGCCACGGGCAACCGCGAAGTGTCGGTGCGGCCGCAGACCGGCCGTCGCCCCTCCTGGGCCAAACATCCTTATTTCGTCGGCCGGTCGCTCAAGCCACGCTTGCTGTCGCGCGGCGATCGTCCTCGGCCACTGTTTCACGAATCCACGAAGCTCAGTATTCGATGGACCTTCCATCAAAGGCTTCGGGAATAACCTTGTTCAGTTCGTCCCGCAGGTAATTCGTAACCTCCCTGTCGGAATCGAAACTGCTCGCCTTCCGGGCCACACGCTGGCACTGCTCTACTGTGATCGACCGGATGATCTTCTTAACTTCCGGAATTGCCGGCGGGGTCATCGAAAACGATCGAAGCCCCAGGCCGATCAGAAGCATCACAAATTCCGGCTCGCCAGCCATCTCGCCGCAAAGGCTCACTTCAATCTTAGCGCGGTTGCCCGCGCGAAGC
>SLJD01000091.1 GCA_007135295.1 Phycisphaerales bacterium | reverse complement strand
CCGAGCACCGCCACGGTCGCGCCGAACAACTGAATATACACGCCGTTGCGATTGCCCACGCCGAGCACCGTGTAATTCAGCCCGCGCGACTGCACCCCGCCGGGCTGGTCGGGCCGCGGCTCGATTGGCGGGTCCCATGCGGACTGGAAGTACCAGTGGTTCTGGTAACTGATCGGATCGTTCGTGGAGACGAAGAACTGATCGGTCACGCTGCCATCGTCGTTGACGAACCGCACGACGCTTTCCCAGTCGCGGATACTCGCGCTTTCGCCGGTGAACCCGCCGATCCGCGAGATCACCTCGAACGAGTCGAGCAGGATCGTGTGCGGCAGGGCCTGGCGCTGGCGAGAGAACATCAACTCCATCTCCCGGCCGTCAGCGAGGGTGACCGTCGTCGGCCGGTACGGGTACCGCACGAGGTTGTGGTTCTCATCCACGAACGGGTAATGGTTGTACCCCAGCCAGTGCCGCCGCCGGCCGTCCGCCGGGGTCAGGTCCTCCGGCAGCTCGACCTGGATCATCGACAACTGGGTGGCGAAGTCGCGGTCACGCTCGGTCTGCGGCAGGATGCGCGGCTTGCGCTCCTCGCGCGAGTGAGCGGTGTACATCTCGACAACGAACGAGATGCTCGGCGCGATCGGCACCGGCTCGCTGACATTGACCTCGAAGACCCGCTGCTCTTCCCCGACCGTCAGCATCGCCCGCAGGTCGTCCTGCTCCGGGCCGCCGATGATCGTCAGCGGCGACGGCTCGACGCCGCGGCGGTAGGCGGTTTCAAGGCCGCTGTCGGTCGGCAGCGTCTGATCCGGCGACATGCCGTCCCGCTCGTCGATGGGCATGTCGCGATTGAACTGCTCGTCATCAAAGACCCACCGCCGGTATCGCATGTCGCCGCGCTGCACTTCCAGACTCGCGAACGAAACGTTGTGCGCGCCCTGGCCGACGGTGATGTTCTCGGCATACGTCTCAACGCGGAAGGCGTAATCCGTGCCCTCGATCGCGGTCATCTCGAGGTCGGGGTTGTCTTCGAGCGTCTCGGTGATGTCGAACTCGACCTCGACCGGCTCGCCGGCGTCGTCTTCCGTGCGAAGCGTCAGGCGCGGCGGGATCATCTCGCCGAGTTCATCGATCTCATCATCGTCCTCGATCCACCGCAGCGCGACGGTGCCGTTTTCCGACTGGTACTCCTCGGGGTCGAAGGCGACAAGCTGATGGCGGACGGAGCGGCCGTCATCACTGCGCAACCGGACGACCGCCGACGGATCGAGCGCCTCGCCGCCGGGAATCCGCCGGGTCTGAAAGTCCGCGTACCGCGTGTAGGACGTCATGCGCAGATCAATCCCGCCGAGCGGATCGTCATCCGATGCCGGGGGAATGCGGATGTCCAGCGGCCGCGGCCTTAGCGAGCCGGGATCGTGCAGCCAGACGTCATCGAGGTCCGCGATGTAATCCTGGTACCGAGGCATGGGTTCGATGGGCGGGTCGATCGCGTCGGTCATCGGCGCGACGAGGCGCTGCATGTGCTCATGGAACTTGAGCGGGCCGGTGCGGATCGGCCGCTCGATCCATTCGCGCTCGCCGACCTCCCGGACGTACAGCGCCGCGCTGTTCATGAGGTACATCTCGTCCTGCGGCTCGTGGTCGAGCGCCAGGCGGACCGACTCGTTGACCAGCGGCTCGCCGGTCTCGTTGATCGCCCGAACCATCGGCTGCTGCGGATCGTCGGTGAAGAGAATGTCCTCGGTGTACTGCGGGTAGTCCGCGATGAGCTGGCGGATGAACCGGTCGCCGTCCGGCGTGTCGACAAGAATGGACACGGAGTACGCCCGCTCGCCGGCGTCGCCACCGCTTTGCAGTTCCCACGCCGGGTCGACGTCGTGCACACGGAAGGTGTACCCCCCGACGCGGGCGTGATTGCCGGGCAGCACGGGGATGGACGTCGGCTGTTCATCGGGAACGAGGATGAGCAACTGCCGCCGCATGATCGGCGTGTCGCCCTCGAACTTCGTGCCGAAGTAATAGACCGCCCCGATGGCGAGGATGATGATGCCCGCGTGAATCATCCACACGCCGAGCCGAAGCGTCGTCAGCGGGATGCGGCGGAGCGTGGCGACGACGATGTTCAGGCAGATGAGAAAACACAGGAAGTTGAACGGCCACCAGTGGAACCATTCGAACTCGGTCATCTCCAGCCCCGGCGCCTGCCGGATGTGGAGCTGCGTCCATTGCAGACCGAAAGTAAGTTCGTGCGCCCAGTCGTGATCGTTGACAAAGGCGTACTGACCGGGAATCCAGAATCCCGCCGACCCGACCGCGCTGTAGACGAACAGGACGGTCAACAGGATGACCCCGAGCCAGATACTGCTGAAAAAATCGAGAAGAGGTCGAACTACACCAGCGGACTGATTCATCGTGGCCTCATGCAAAGTCAGCATCAGCGAATCGGACAGAACGAACATGCCGTCCCGTATTGAGGGGAAACCGGCGACGACGACCGATGAGTGGCCCGCCGCCAAACACCGCCGCCCCTCCTCCACATCCT
>SLJD01000190.1 GCA_007135295.1 Phycisphaerales bacterium | reverse complement strand
GGCTCCGGCCTTCGGGTCGGCTGCTCCGTAGATCAGGCGGCCGAGCCGGGCGTTGACCATGGCGCCGGCGCACATCGGGCACGGCTCGAGTGTGACGGCGAGCGAGCAGTCGTTCAGCCGCCACTCGCCGAGCTTCCCGCCGGCTTCCTGAATGGCGAGCAATTCCGCGTGACCGACCGGATCGCGGGCCGCTTCGCGGTTGTTGGCGGCCTCGGCGATGATCGTCTCGCCGCGATACAGGACCGCCCCGACGGGGACCTCGCCCTGCTCGGCCGCCTGACGCGCGAGCGCGATAGCGCGGTGCATCATGTCGAGATCGATCTGGGTCAAGCCGGGATGTTCGCGCTGGGCGAGGCGAAGACGGGTCATAACCTGGATCCGACGACGTAGGTGCGAGAAACCGCGGCGGGGCGAGGGGCGGCACGTCACCCCCCGAACCGCTGCCCGGCTCCGGGTGCTGGGGCGACTCACCGCCGGTTACCTTCGTCGTCGGTCGACTCGTCGCCGTCCTCCGGCGTGCGTCCTGACTCCCCGCCAGGCCGGGCCGACTGTTCCGACTGGCGAGACTGATCGTCTCGTGCGACGGATTTATTGGACGGTGTCAGGGAGAAGATACGCCCTTCCGCGACGCGCTGCGCCGGGGCAAAGACGAGCAGCAGAATGCCCAGTTCATACAACCCGTACAGCGGCAGCAGCATCATCAGCTGCGAGACCACGTCGGCCGGCGTGATCACCGCCGAGATCACCGCGCAGATCAGCAGCGCGTACTTGCGGTTGTCCCGCAGCCAATCGGCTGAGACCATGCCCAGCCAGCCGAGCAGCATGATCACGAGCGGCATCTGAAACGCGATGACGATTGCCAGGTGCAGCAGCAGCACGAAGTTGATATAGAAGCTCAGCCGGAACTCCTGCGTGATCATCGACCGGCCGCGCGGCACTTCCGAGACGCTCACCCCACCCGCCGCGTCGTCATACGCCACCGACAGCCGGTCGAAATCCGGCCAGGTCAGCCAGACGTCGCCGGCCTGCGGATCGACCGGTTCGGTTGTGACAAGCGAGACTTCGCTCGCTTCTTCAAGGGCGATCTGCGCTTCAACGGGCAGGCGCGGCCCGGGCTCACCGAGGTCCAGCCCCTTGCCCACGCCGATCAGCACCCAGAGCATCAGCGGCAGCATCGCGTACTGCATGAGAACCACCCCGCAGACCGTCAAGACTCCGCTGCCCGGGATGAGCAGGTAGACGAAGCGGCGCTCGTGCGGGTAGAGGCCCGGGCGGATGAAACTCCACGCCTGCCAGATGATCCACGGTCCGGAGAGGATGAGCGCGGCGATGATGCTGATCTTCAGTTTCATCCCCAGCGTCTCCGCCGGGCCCAGGGCCTGCAGTGTCGTCGGCATGTTCTGCCCGCGCAGCGCCCACATGACCGGCCCGGCGAGCCAGCGGATGAGCCAGTCGCTGAGGAAGAACAGAACGATGGCCAGCGGCAGCGGGGCGGCCAGCGACAGCAGGATGCGGCGGCGCAGCTCCTCGAGGTGGTCACCGAAACTCATGCTGGACTCGTCGGGATGAACGTCGGATTGGGGCTCAGCGCTGGCCATGGGCGAAGCAGGCGGCAATGATCTCACGGCGGGACGGGCAGGCGACCGGCGGCCGGTCGAACGGCCGGGCGGTCTGTAGAATGTTCAGGATACGCCAACACAGCGCGGTCGGCATCGGCCGGGCGGTCTTCGGTGCTGAGAGGCTGGTCACCGCAGGTGGGCCGTCGCTTCCCGGTCACCCGTTCCGCCTCAGGACGTAAGCCCGCCGGCCCGCTTTCCCCCGTTGACCGGTATCTGTCGAAGTCTCATTCAACAGGAAAGACAGCACACTTCGGAACGCCCATGTCGACATCGCGAGATTATTACGAAATACTCGGCGTTTCGCGGCAGGCCTCGGCGGATGAGATTCGCGGGGCGCACCGCAAGCTCGCCCGGAAGTACCACCCCGACATCAACAAGGAAGAAGGCGCCGCCGACCGGTTCGCGGAGATTCAGGAAGCGTACGACGTCCTCTCCGATCCGGAGAAGCGGCAGGCGTACGACCGCTTCGGCCACGCCGGGGTCGGCGCCGGACAGGCGGCCGGGGGCGGCCCGCACGCGTCCCGCGCCGGTGACAGCGGCTGGTCGTATTCGGTCGGCGGCGGACCGGGCATCGACCCGGATGCATTCGGCAGTATCTTTGATGAACTTTTCGGCGCCGGAGGCGGTTCGCCGTACGGCCGGCGTCGCGGGCCGGCGGCCGGCGGACCCGGCGGGGCGACCGGGTTCGGCTCGCGTCCGGCACCGCCCGGCCGGGACGTGCAGCGCGACGTGACCGTCACGTTCATGACCGCCGTCCTCGGCGGCACGGAGCACATCCGCGTGCATCGACCGGACGGCTCGACGGAAACCATCGAGGTCAAGATCCCGCCGGGCATCGAAAGCGGCGGCAAGCTCCGCGTCAAAGGCAAGGGCGAAGCCAGCGCCGGCGGCGGCCGGGCCGGCGATCTGATCCTGAACGTCACCG
>SLJD01000154.1 GCA_007135295.1 Phycisphaerales bacterium | reverse complement strand
GGTTGCGGCGATCAAGGAGCGCCGCCCGATCGTGCAGCGGGCCGGCCGATGATAACGGCGGCCTCGGGTTTATCGGTGCGGGCCGCGGGGCGACTTGAGGCGATCCCGCTGCGCCCCGTTCTCAATAACGCCCGACGCCGCCCCCTGCGCTGGGCAGGCGGCCGGGACGGAGTCCAATTCCCAGCGAAATACTTCTCCATGCCGAATCGTTAATCTGACTGGGTCGTGGCGAGGAATCTTGCATGACGCCACAATCGATGATCGAACCCCCAGTGCGGCTGAGCCGTAGCAGCGGTGCCGGTTTCGGCTGTCCGGCCGAGTTCGAGACCATTGATTCAGTACGCCTGATTCCACTGGCGGCCTGACTTGAAATCACGCAAACGTCCGAGGCAGACCATTCATGCACAATCGGGTTCTGAACATCGTCTGGGCAGCACTCGCCGCCTTCGCCGTCACATCGACCGCATCGGCTCAATTCGGCATTGGCGGCCCCGGCCAGCAGGACGACGGGCCGCGACTGACGGCTGAAATAGCCGTCCAGGGCGACCACCTCGTCGCCGGTGAAGAAACCGCCATCGGCGTGGTCATGGAGACCCAGGATGGCTGGAAGGTGCAGGCGGGCCTCGGGTCCGGCGACGACGCCGAGCCGTACCTGCCCACCACCGTCGAGCTCGATCTGCCCGAAGAGTGGCAGGCCGGGCGGGTGCTCTGGCCGGAGTCCAAGACGTTCACGCTCGGCGAGGGGGACTTCGAGGAAACACTGCAGGGCTACGAAGGTCGATTCGCCGCGATTGTGCACGTCACGGTGCCGACTGATGCGGAACCCGGCGAATACACGATCGCGGCGGAAGTCGACTACCAGGCGTGCGACGACATGACCTGCGAGATGCCGGCCAGCGAAACGGTCGAAGCGACGGTGCAGGTCGTTGCGGACCCGGGTGCAGAACCGGCTGAGCCACTTGATGAAGAAATCGCGGCGCTGTTCGAGGCGACGCTTTCCCGTGACCACCCGGACGACGCTGGGGACGACCCCGGGGACGCCCCGGGGGACGATCCCGGCACCGCCGCGCCCGGTCCTGACGACCCCGGCGACGTTCCGCCGGCCGACGAGGCCGCCGCCGCGGACGCTCGTGAAGCCGGTGAGATATCCCGGCCGAGCTTCTTCGGTATCACGCTGCCGAGCACGGAAGGGCTTGTCGGCCTGGCGCTGCTGGCGCTGTTCTCAGCGATCGGCGGATTCGTGCTCAACCTCACGCCGTGCGTCCTGCCGGTCATTCCCATCAAGATCATGACGATCATCCAGCACGCCAACAGCCCGGGGCGAAACCTCGTGCTCGGCCTGTGGATGGCGGCGGGCGTCGTCGCGTTCTGGGTCGGCATCGGCCTGCCGGTCGCTTTTCTCACCGGCGTGACCGATCCGTCGCAACTCTTCGGCATCTGGTGGGTGACGTTCGGCATCGGCGCGGTCATCGCCCTGATGGGACTGGGCATCATGGGGCTGTTCACGATCGAACTGCCGCAGTCCGTCTATGCCGTCAACCCCAAAGCCGACACGCCGTGGGGCTCGTTCGTTTTCGGCATTATGACGGCGGTGCTCGGCCTGCCGTGCTTCGGCTTCGTCGCGGGGGCGCTGCTGGCCGGCGCGGCGACATTGCCGCCGTCGACGATCATGATCATCTTCGCCTCGCTCGGCGTCGGAATGGCCCTGCCGTATCTCGTGCTGTCACTCAAGCCGTCGCTCGTGGAGAAGATTCCGCGAACCGGCCCGGCCAGCGAACTCGTCAAGCAGGTCATGGGGCTTCTGCTGATCGCGGCGGCGGCGTATTTCATCGGCGCGGGGTTGATCGCTCTCGTGGCTGAGCACCCCTACCTCGGCCGGCAACTGCACTGGTGGGCGGTCGCGCTGTTTGTGGTCATCGCAGCCCTCTGGCTGATCATCCGCACGTTTCAGATCACGCCCAGTACCTCACTGCGGTCGTCATTCCTCGTCGGCGGCCTGGTGTTGAGCAGCGTCGCGACGTTCCACGCCGTGAACTCGACCGGCAACGCGCGGGAGAACTGGCAGACCCGCCAGGCCGCCCTCGCCGATGCGGGCGACGCGTCCTACGTCACCGGCTACTGGAATGAATGGACGCTTGAATCGTTCGAGCAGGCCCGCGCCGACGGGCACATCACCGTGCTCGACTTCACCGCCGAGTGGTGCATCAACTGCAAGGTCCTCAAGGCGTCGGTGCTTGACCGCGACCCGGTATACAGCGAACTGGCGAACGCCGACGTCGTGAAATTCACCGTGGACCTGACCTCACGCAGCGCCCCCGGCTGGGACTTTCTGCGCAATGAACTGGGACAGACCGGCATTCCGCTGCTGGCCATCTACCCTCCGGGCAGCGATGAACCGTGGCAGTCCAATGCCTACACGCCACAGCAGGTGCTCAGCGCCCTTGAACAGGCCCGCAACGACGGTGCAGAGGCCTTCGCCCGGAATTGACCGCGCTTTGGTGCCATCCGCACTTCTCGGAGCTCCCACATCCTCGGGCATCGTTTC
>SLJD01000130.1 GCA_007135295.1 Phycisphaerales bacterium | reverse complement strand
TGTCTCCTGTAGCAAACCGGGGATGCGTGCCAACCAATGCGGGGTACCGACGTGTCCGACCGTCGCGAGCGATAAGTTCAATCGGCTTGTAGAACCGGGTGAGGATCGAGACGCTCGCCCCGATCTGCTCAGAACCATGACGGTCGCCGACGGCGTAAACGATGATCGGCCTGCCGTCTTCGAGCCGCACGAACCACTCCCGGGCGGTGCCGTATGCTGGATTAACCCATGTCGCCTGTTCCAGCCGCCCTTCGATGCTGATGAGTTGCCCACGGAACTCGTCGGGAGCGGTCAGCAGACTGGCAGTCACCTCGGCATCAATCACGACGGCATCCGCAGCGCCCTCCCAGACAGCCCCATCCCATTGCCTGACATGCTCAACGAGGGCGACAAATGCCTGTTCGGTGTAATCCTCGCCATCCCGTGCGGTTTCGAGTTCAATCCGATGCGTCGGCGAGAGGTCAGGAACAGCCGCGAAGCCGTCGGCAAAAAGCAGCAGGACGAGCGATGAGATGACGGCTCGGTTCAACCGCATGGCTGATTCACCCCGGGCTTCTGAAAGAGGCCGTCTCCAAGCAACGGCCACCTCCCATCGTATCGATGGGACGATCGTTGCGTCGGCCCACACCTCACCGACCCAATGAAAAAGCCCGCCATCTGGCGGGCCAATGACCCCAAGGGGATTCGAACCCCTGTCTTCAGGATGAAAACCTGATGTCCTAGACCTGACTAGACGATGGGGCCAGCCGTTTGGCCGTATGGTAGCGAATTCGCGGCGGTCGACAAGTCGCTCCAGCGGGGATTTTTTGATTCATCGCCCCGGCTGTCCGGCCGATATCGTCAATATGACTCACCTGAATATCTCATTCAAGCGTGTCCTGCTGGCCTCGGCGATTCTCGTCGTGATCGGAGCACTGCTCCAGATGCTCGCGCCGAGGGGCACCGAGGCCCAGCACCTCGATGTTCCCCCCATTGACGTGCCGCACACGATTGACCACAGCGACCAGATGAGTACCGATCCGCATGAAGATCTGCCACTGATCGGCTCGCTCGAACAGCGCGAGTACGTGGTACGGATCTACTCCACGCCAGTCGGCGTGCGGTACAGCGTCTTCGATCACGAGGAGACCACCCTCGGGGTTCTTCTGACAGCGGAAGAAGTTGAAAAATGGTTCGATGACATCTCCCTCACCGACCTGCAGGCCGGTGAGGACATCGGCTCGGCCCGACGTTTTTCTGATCCTGAGGGGTCTCTCCCGCCTCGCTGAGTCCTCTCGCTGCCGGAGTAGCTGTCGGCGAATGGTGCGCAATCATTTGGGGTCAGCGCCGCGCCGCCGTATGCTGTAGATGTGTCACATCGACCAGACCGAATTCTGCTGTTCGGCGGGACTTTTGACCCGCCCCACCGCGCCCACACCGAACTGCCCCCACTTGTCGCGGACCAGCTCGACTGCGACCGGCTGATATACATACCGACGTCGGCCAACCCGCTGAAAGACGACCGGCCGACCGATGCCCGACACCGGCTTAAGATGCTGCGTCTCGCGATCGAGTCGGTTCCGGGCGCGGAAATCGATCCAGTGGAACTTGAGCAGGCCGGCCCAAGCTACACGGTCAATACCCTCCGAGCCCTGCGTGAGCGATACGGTCCCGAGGTTGATTTGAGGCTGCTGATCGGATCGGATCAGGCGGCCAACTTTCACCGCTGGCATGAGGCGAGGACGATTCTGCAACTGGCCCGACCGGCCGTAATGCTCCGGCCGCCTGCCGATCACGAATCGCTCCGCCGCGACCTTTCCGACCACTGGTCCGAGAAAGAAGTCGCAGACTGGCTGCGGTGCGCGGTTGAGGTTCCGGAAGTTGCGGTCAGCGCGACGGAGATCCGCCGCCGACTTCAGGCCGGCGAACCGGTTGATGATCTGCTTGCGCCGGCTGTGGCTGATTACATTCGCCGCCACGGTCTGTATGGCGCAGCCGCCCGACAGGCGTCCTCGCGGCGGTAGCTGCCCGCGATCGCTAAATCGATCGTTCAAACCCTCAGTATGACTACAATGGCGATCCTCTATGACTGCAACGAATCAATCCAATCCACGAGCCATGCCGACGGCAGACCGCTCCCGCGTCGAGTCGGTCGCGTTTGTCAGCCTCGGATGTCCGAAGAACCTTGTTGATTCCGAGAAGATGCTCGGCACGCTGCAGGACAGCGGGTTCCGACTCGTTTCCGAGCAGGATGACGCGGACGCCATCGTGATCAACACCTGCGGCTTTCTGGAGGCATCCAAGGAAGAATCGCTCGAAGTTATAAGCGAAGCGATCGAGCGCAAGCAGCGGGGCGACCTGAAACGAGTCGTCGTCGCGGGATGTCTGGTTCAGAGGCATCGCGCGAAACTGCTCGACTGGGCACCTCAGATCGACGCGATGATCGGCGTGTTCGACCGGGACCACGTAATCGAAGCCGTTGCCGGCGAGTCGACGGAAACTCGAAGGAAGGCGGTCGGCGATCCCGGCGAACAGCCGCGGTACTGGATTGCCGGCAATGCCTTGCAGGCCGCAGGCCAACGCGGCATCGAGACGGTCGGCCTGACCGTGAATGGGGCAGACGGGCAGGGGATTGGATATTTCGAGGACGATGACGGGCGATTCCGGCTGACCCCGCGTCACTGGGCGTATCTACGCGTCAGCGAAGGGTGCAACCAGAAGTGCGCGTTCTGCACGATTCCATCGATTCGCGGAAAGATGCGATCCAAGCCGCTTGACCGTATTGTCCATGAAGCCCGCCAGCTCCTGGCCGATGGAGCGTTTGAACTGAACCTCATCGGTCAAGACACCACGAGCTACGGCTATGACATCTACGGCCGCAATGAACCGGCAACAGGCATCGCACGAGCCGGCGACAAAGCGTATTCCGGTGATCTGATCGGCCTTCTAACGGCACTAAACGAAGTCGCTGCCGAACATGGCGGCCAGATGGGTGCGTGGTTGCGCCTCATGTACGTCTATCCGACGCATTTCACCGATGCGATGATTGATGCCATCGCTGAGCTGCCGAACATCGTCAAGTACATTGACATTCCGCTCCAGCACATGTCGGATCGCATGCTGTCAGCCATGCGGCGAAACATCACGAAAGCTGACCAAGCGGAGTTGCTGCACAAATTGCGTGAACGCATTCCGGGGCTGGCGATCCGGACGACATTCATCACGGGGTTTCCGGGTGAGACGGATGAGGACCACGAAGAACTGCTCGAGTTCATCGACGAGTTCGGCTTCGATATGATGGGGGTGTTCCAGTATTCACGGGAGCCCGGCACGCCGGCGGGGCGGATGGATCAAGATCCTGAACTGCATGTACCCGATGAAGTCAAGGCGGCCCGCGAGCAGGAACTGATGGCGCTGCAGCAGTCGATCGCATTCGAGAACGCTTCGTATGTTGCTGAGCAGCAATGCCAGTTCGACGTGCTTATCGATGAGCGCAGCGAGAGGACCGATGCCGGTGATGCGGCGTTGTTTCGAGCCGTGGGCCGATGTTACCACCAGGCGCCGAAAGTGGACTCCCTTACGTTCATCATCAGCGAGACGCCGCTGTCACCCGGCGAACTCGTCCGATGCACGATTGTGGACAGCGATGGCTATGACCTGATCGCACGTCCGACAGAAGAACTGAACCGGGCGGCTTCGCTACCAATCATCGGATGATGCCTGTTATTGTCAGCCGCTGACCTCAACGGCCTCGGCAACTTCTTCATCGCCTTCAACCTGCTCACTCGCGCCGCGGGGCAGGAGCGTCTCTTCGTTGGCGATAAAGTAAGCGACAATGGCGGAGGCGGTTGAGCTCTGCACAAGGTACTCGGGAATCGCCTGATCAAGCCGGTCGTTCTGTGTATGCCATGCGTAGCGGTAATCGGCGCGGCCCTGTTTGCCCCAGAAAAAGCCCGGCACGCCGACGCGGTTGAAGGGAGCGTGATCGCTCGCGCCACGTGTGGGCATCTCCTCTCGTACCCGGAGTGAGATTTGCATGTCCGGGAAGGCGTAATTCACCGGCTCAATCGCCCGCTCGAGGATAGGTACCATCGGTTCAATGCAGGTCAATCGCGCCTGGCGATTCGTCCCGCTGTCGTCGACGAACACCGCGGAAATGTTCGCCCGCTCTTCCTCGCTGAGTTTTTCGACATACGCCCTGGAGCCAAGCAGGCCCTGCTCCTCCCCGGTCCACAGAATGAACCGGATCGTCCGCTTCGGCTCGACGTCGACTTGAGCGAGAATCCGCGCCGCTTCGATGGTGGGCCCTTTACGGAATGTGTGATCGAGATCGAATTCCACAACGACGTCCTGCCCGTCAAACAGCCGGCTGTTGATTGCGTCATAGTCCGAACGACGGACCGTGACGGTGACGTCATCCGGCAGGTCATCGAATGACAGATCCCTCCAGTTGGCGGTGCGGCCTGTTCGGACGAGATTATCGCGTGACGTCGTTATCAGCCCGGCGATCCCGGCCTCGCGCAACTCGGCAAGATATTCGCCGGCTGGATCAACACCACGCACGACACCCCGCCGAGAAACACCAACCGCGGGTCGCAGGATCCATGCGCCCGCCAAGTCATCCTGTACCGCCTCAAACTCTTCTTCCGTCAGCGGCTCCCGATATACCGGCCCGCGGACCGGCCCGTCGGTTCCCGCTGACCACGCGCGGGCGGTGAACTCGAACTCGCGTTCCACCGGTTCGAGCATTCGGCCCGCGCTCGGCCCGCGGTCAAAGCCGACCGGGATCGTCCCCCACTCGTGCTGGTGAACGTTCTCCAACCCGAACGATTCGAACAGATCGGCCGCCCACAGATTGGCCTGCTCCAAGCGGGTGGAGCCAGTCAGTCTCGGACCTATTTCCTCGCAGAGGTAGGTCAGATGACTCATGAGTTGATTGTGATGCATGCCCTCATCGAGAATTGCCAGAATCGTGTCGAGTTCCGCTTCTTCAACGCCGAACCGCTGCTGCAACTCGGCACGCTCCGCCGCAGACAGCTCTCCCCAATCAGTTGCGGCAACCTCAACTGTGATCAGCAGTGCGGCCATGAGGATCAGCGGGGAGTTGATCGTCGACTGCCGCCATGCGACCTGGGACGTAATGATTCGGTACATGGTCGAGAAACAGGGCATCCTCATAGCTGGCGTCCTTGTGTGAGATTCAGCGGATCCGGTGAGATCCTCACCGACC
This sequence comes from Phycisphaerales bacterium, assembly GCA_007135295.1. Lineage (GTDB taxonomy): Bacteria > Planctomycetota > Phycisphaerae > Phycisphaerales > SM1A02 > SLJD01. The sequence goes on along the minus strand of SLJD01000130.1, from coordinate 5,009 downwards.
GGTTCAGATCAGTCAACCGGTTGATGTACGGGTGGCTGCGACGCGAATCCACGGCCGCAACTTCGGCGTCGTCATGACAATCGCCGCAATTCGCTTGCCGTGAGGAATCCGAATCCGGCCAGGAAGACGTAATCCCAGTGAATTCCGACGTCATCAGGCGCTCCGGCGCCCGGACGTCGCTCGAGCGACGATTCATTTGTAGCCGTTCAGGCGGGGAGATAACCGATGAACTGGGACCAAATCAAAGGCAACTGGAAGCAGTATCAGGGCAAGGCCCGAGAACGATGGGGCAAATTAACCGACGACGATCTGCAGGCCGTTGACGGCAAGCGCGAGCAACTGGTCGGCAAAATTCAGGACGCGTATGGCAAGTCGAAAGAAGAGGCCGAGCGCGAAATCGATGAATTCGCAGCCAGCGTTGGATGATCTGTTTATTACGAGGTGTAATCCGCATTGATCCGGATGTACTGCTCGGTGAGGTCGCAGGTCATGTATTCATCCTTTGCCTCCCCGGCTTTGAGATCGAGGTGAATGGACACGTCGTCCTCTGCTTCAAACGTCTCACAGAGCCGGGTTCGGTCAATTCGGGCGGGAGTGCCGTCGACATACACCGGAAAGCCGTTGATCTCAAGCGTAACTGCCTCCGGATCGAACATCACACCGCTTCGCCCCGCAGCAGCAAGGACGCGCCCCCAGTTCGGATCACCGCCCGCGACCATCGTGCGGACGAGCATGGAACTGCCAACCGTTCGGGCGACCTGAAACGCCTCGGCCTGACTTGGCGCGCCGGATACAGTTACATGAATAACGCTGCTTGCTCCTTCGCCATCCCGAACGATCATACGGGCCAGATCCCGGCAGACCTCAAGCATGGCCTGCTCGACCGGGCTCGCCTCGACCGTTCCGGCCAGTCCGGAAGCCAAGGCATATACAGCGTCATTCGTCGACGTATCTCCATCAACGCTGATCCGGTGAAAGCTCCGGTCAACACAATGGTGGAGCATGGCCTGGAGGCCGGCTGGATCAATCTCGGCATCGGTCATCACGGCTGCGATCATCGTCGCCATGTTCGGATGAATCATGCCCGAGCCCTTCGCGACGCCGACGACCCGGCATGATCGATTGGCCGTCTCGATCGTCCGTTCCGCAACCTTTGTCACCGTGTCGGTGGTCAGAATTGCACGGGAGGCATCCGCGAGCCCGGACGGCCGGCATTTCTCAATCAATTGACCTGAGGCCTGAACGATACAGTCCGCCGGCAGCAACTCGCCGATGACACCAGTCGAGTTCGTCAGGATCTCATCAGGTGGGCAACCCAGGCGCTTGGCAAACGTGTCAACGACTTCCTGCGCCCGCCGCCGGCCTTCGTTCCCGGTGGCGGCGTTGGCACACCCGGAGTTTATGACCAGTGCCCGAGCATGCCCCCCGCTTCGGCGCAATGCTTCCCGGCAGAGCATCACCGGTGCGGCGCAGACGAGATTCTTTGTGAACACGCCGGCGGCAGTGGCCCCACCGGGGCAGTGAATCAACGCGAGGTCTTCAGCACCGCTCGGCTTAATGCCGCTTGCCAGGCCTGATGCGCAGAACCCCGCCGGACAATCGATCGTTGCGCCATGGACCGAACGACCATCACGGTCTGATGCTGAAACGTGGAATTTCGAGGCGTTCATGTTGAATCACTATCAGCCGGGGTAATGTCACAGACCATGGCGATCTCGTCGCAACAGTACTGTTTCGGGCAGATCGAACAATCTTTGAAGACCTTCTCCGGCAACGTGCTGATGTCAACGGTGTGGAAACCGCAGCGTTCAAAGAACTTCGGCGCCCTCGTCAGAACAAACACCTGCGGCACATGGAGTCGGGCGGCCCGTTCGAGCAGATATTCGACGAGCGCCTTGCCCGCGCCGGCGCCCTGTCGATTCGGATCAACGCCGAGTGACCGGATCTCTGCCAGCGTGCTTTCATAGATGAGCAGACTGCCACATCCGATGACTTCACCGCTCTGCCGGGCGACAGCGAACTCCGCAATCGATGCGATGATCGACTCACGGCGGCGCGGCAGGTTCTCGCCTTGAACGGCCCAGTAGTCGACGAGCCGGGCGATATCATCGACGTGCCCCATATGGGCGGGTTCGATGGTGACGGCAGCGAGTTCATTAGATGCCACGGGCGGATCGTCAGAATGCTTCTGCATCGATGATTGCGCAGAACTGATTGCCGCCTTCACCTGCTCCAATGACGTCCCGCCAAATGAGGATCGACGTTGCAGTGCTGCATCAATGGTGAGATGAGCTTGAACATCGTTTGGGGCCTCCGGCGCAATCTGACGAATCTGTTCGATCGAGAGATCCTCCAACGTTGCCCCTTTCTCAATAGCCTGCCGAACAAGGCGGCCGCACATGGCGTGCGCATCGCGAAACGGTACGCCATGTCGTACGAGCAGGTCGGCAAGCTCCGTCGCGTTCGAATGATTCTCCCGGGCGGCTTCACGGGTGCGCTCGTGATTCACCTGAAGGCCCTGCAGGATCCGGCTTGTAATGCGGAGCGACATCGCGTAGTCATCCATCGCGCGAAAGATGGCGGCCTTGTCTTCCTGCAGGTCCTTGTTGTACGCAAGAGGCAAGCCCTTCAGTGTCGTCAGCATCGACACCAGCGTGCCGATCGCCCCACCCGTCTTACCACGAACCAGTTCCATGGCATCGGGGTTTTTCTTCTGAGGCATCATCGACGAACCGCTTGTGACGGTGTCATCGAATTCCACATAGCCTGCTTCGGCTGATGCGTAGAAGATCAGGTCTTCAGCCATGCGACTGAGATGCACCATGCTCAACGAGATCGCGGCCAGCGTTTCGACGACGAAATCCCGGTCGGAGACCGCATCGAGACTGTTTGCCGATGGACCGATGAAGCCGAGGTCTTCAGCGATTTTCTGACGGTCGATCGGATAAGCCGTTCCCGACAGCGCACCAACTCCAAGCGGACAGCGAGCCGTGCGCGCGCGGGCGTCGATCAACCGGCCTCGATCACGGCCGAGCATCTCGTGATAGGCCATGCACCAGTGAGAGAAAAGCACCGGCTGGGCCCGTTGCAGGTGTGTATATCCGGGCAGAACGGTACCGAGTTCCCGACGGGCCAGTTCCAGCAGAGCATCCACTACTGACCGCAGTTCAGCAAGCCGTTCGTCCACTGCACGAATCACCCACAGCCGAAGATCGGTCGCTACCTGATCATTTCGACTTCGGCCGGTGTGCAGTTTTTTCCCAAGGTCGCCGATTCGTTCGGTCAATGCGGATTCCACCCAGGTGTGGATGTCCTCGGCTCCGGATTCGACCACTGCCTCGGGGTCTTCCAAGGCTTCCTTCTCGATCACACGCAGCGCCGATTCAATCGCATCGGCCTCGTCACGCGTCAGGATTTCCGCACGAGCCAGTGCCTGCGCCCACGCGATCGAACCCGCGATGTCTTCACTGATCAGGCGAACATCAACCGGCAGCGAATCATTGATGGCGGAGAACAAGTCATCGGTCTTCCCATCCGTTCGGCCAACCCAGAGTTTCATGGACATGACGGCTGCTCCAGCATAGCAGCGATTCGGCTCGGAAGGGAATGCAGCCGGATGAAGCCCTCAGCGTGCGACTGGTCGTAGACTTCATCGGCACCGAATGTTGCGAACTGCTCAGCGTAGAGGCTCTGCGGCGAACGACGTCTGGTTGCCATGGCGCGACCACGGTGCAAACGCACCACAACGTCCCCATTCATCCGGCCCGCCATGTTTTCGATCGATGCGCTGATGATCTCACGCAGTGCCGTGAACCATTGGCCGTCGTACAGCAGACGGGCGTATTGCTGAGCGATCTGCTCGCGATACTGCATGACCGGTCGATCAAGAACGATTTCAGCGAGCGCATCCATGGCCTCCATCAGCACCGTTCCTCCCGGCGTCTCGTAGCAGCCACGTGACTTCATGCCGACGAGGCGGCTTTCCACGAGGTCCACCCGACCCACGCCGTGCCGGCCTGCCAGGTCGTTCAGTGTCTCAACAAGCTCAATCGGCTCCAGCGGCTGACCATTGAGCGTTGTCGGCCGCCCATTCTCGAACCCGATGGTTACATCCTCGTGCCGGGCGGGCGCATTGTCGGGGCTGACCGTCCGTATCCAGACGTCTTCCGGCGGCTCGTTCCATGGATCCTCCAGTGCGCCCCCTTCGTGCGAGATATGCCAGAGATTGGCATCGCGGCTGTAGATTTTCTCTGCGCTCGACGTCGTGGGGATGCTGTGGCTGGCGAGGTAGGCCAGCAATTCTTCGCGCGACTGCATCGACCATTCGCGCCATGGGGCGATGACATCGAGATGGGGGGCGAGGGCCGCGTACACGCCCTCGAATCGCACCTGATCGTTGCCCTTGCCGGTGCAACCGTGAGCAACGGCGTCAGCGCCGACTTCCTCGGCGACCTCCACCTGCGCCTGAGCGAGAATCGGCCGCGCCAATGCCGTACCGAGCAAATATCGCCTTTCGTAGACAGCACCGGCAACCAGCGCCGGAAAGACGAACTGTTCCAGGAACGGCTTTCGAAGATCTTTGACATAACATGCCGTCGCACCGGATTGCCTGGCCTTTTCTTCAATCCCTTCAAGTTCCCCGGCCTCCTGGCCAACATCGCCGACCACCGCCACGACTTCGCAGTCGTACTGCTCGCGAAGCCAGGGGATGATGGCGGACGTGTCCAGGCCGCCGGAATAGGCCACTACGATCTTGCGGAGCATGAGGTTTCCTTCGTAGATAATGATGGTGTTTCAGTGAGTTCGGTAAGCCGGAATCGTATCCGCCTCCGACTGCATTCCGAGAAGGCAGGCTTTCCGGTCAGGACGATCGAGGGGAACGACAGTGGCCAAGCTGATGCAGGAGCAAGGCATTCTGAGCGTGCATCCGGTTCTCAGCCTGGTCATAGATCACTGACTGCGGAGAGTCGATCACGCTGGCATCGACTTCACGTCCGCGATACGCTGGC
>SLJD01000453.1 GCA_007135295.1 Phycisphaerales bacterium | reverse complement strand
GGGAAAGCGTACGACCATCGCCCGTCATGCTGCAGCGCCAGACCGTCAAGGCCGGGGCGGAGTTGCGCGGTGAGGTGTTCAAACGTCCGGCCGGGCAGCGGTCTCCGAGGGCCGGCAACTTCAAGTTCGAGCGTCAGGTTCGGGCCGAGGGTTTCCTGCGTCGACTCACCGAGATTGCGATACGTCTCGCTGCCAAGCAGTTCCGCCAGCGCGAGACCAAACGCCCGGCGGATCATCAGGTCATCGCCGCGGAGATCGGTCCCCGAGCCGACGACGCGGCCGGCTCGGCGAAGGATAACGCTGACGCCCGTCGCATCATCGATGGGCAGCCGCGCGGCTTCGTCGTCCGTACGGGGGGCGGCGAGGTTATCGGTCCACTGCCGCAGCCGCAGGAACGCGCTGATCGCGTCGACCTCGTCGGGCAGTTCCGCTCGGTCGCCCGGCTCCGCGGCAGGTGAATCGAACAAGTCAGCGGGCGGATCATCTGCCGCTGCTGAGCCGGCGGGGACGGCGACCCCGCCGAAGATGGCGGCGGCGGACAGCGTTGCGATGATGCAACGCTGAATGGTGCCCGGCGTCGACATTCGGCGCAGACGGTCCTGGACAAGATTTTTCATATCACTCTGAAACGTCCGTATGACGGGCTTTGGCATGCAGCGGTCCTTCTGGCGGTATCGGGGTTGTTCCCTGTAGGGTAGACAATCAAGACCTGAAGGAGAACCGAAGATGATGACGCTGCAACGACTGATTGTGATGAGCGACCAGGGCAAACGCATGATCCTGCTGACCGCGTTGACCTTCGTCACCATGTGCTGAGTGCTGAGCCGGGTGCGGAAGTCGGGGGCTGAATACGCCGGTGGCTGGCTTCAGCCGACCGCCGATACGCCACATGTCTTCCGACCGGCCCCCTTGACCCGGCCCGCTTGAACCGGCTCCTTGAAGATGTCCCTGAGAAAGCAGCCGGAGAAGAGCAGGGGATGGGACGCGCACGAGTTCCCCGGGCATCAGTGTTGAAAAAGAAAAAGCGTCCGCAGGTTGAAAGGCCTGCGGACGCTGTTCGTTTGACGTGATGACGTTCGGTGAGGCGGGGGTTACTCCTCGTCGGACTGGAGGCGGATCTTGTCGGTGCCGAGCGCGCCGTGCGTGTCCATGCCGCCCTTGACCGGCTGCGACTTGCCGGCCTTGTCCTCGCGTTCCTCGGCGCCCTCTTCCTCGATGCCGCCGGTGAGGTCGCCCCACTGGGCACGCTTGAGCGACAGGCCGATCTTCCGGTCCTGCGTGTCGACGCGGAGGATCTTGACGTCGACTTCCTGTCCGGGCTTGACCACATCCTGCGGGTTCTCGACCTTCTGGTCCGAGAGTTCGGAGATGTGCAGCAGCCCTTCGAGGCCGTCCTCAAGTTCGACGAACACGCCGAAGTTCGTGATCTTCGTGACCGAGCCGTGAACGACCATGCCCGGCTGGTAGGCCGTGGGAATGGCTTCAAGCCACGGGTCTTCGGAAAGCTGCTTGACGCCGAGGCCGATGCGCTGCTTGTCCTGGTCGATGTCGAGCACGACGCAGCGGACGGTGTCGCCCTTCTTGTAGACCTCGTTGGGGTGCGAAATCTTCTGCGTCCAGGAGATGTCGGTGACGTGCAGCAGGCCGTCGATGCCCGGCTCGATCTCGATGAACACACCGTAGTTGGCGAGGTTCCGGACGCGGCCTTCGATGATGGTGCCCGGGGGGTACTTCTCGGCGACGAGCTCCCACGGGTTGACCTCGACCTGCTTCATGCCGAGCGAGATTTCCTGCTTGTCCTTGTTGATGTCGAGAACGACGACTTCGACCTCATCGCCGACGTTGACCATCTCGGACGGATGGTTGATCCGGCGGGTCCAGGACATTTCGGAGATGTGGACGAGGCCTTCGATGCCTTCCTCGAGCTTGACGAAGGCGCCGTAGGTCATGAGGTTGACGACCTCGCCCTTGACCCGGCTGTTGACGGGGTACTTCTCCTCGATCGCCTCCCACGGCGAAGCTTCCTTCTGCTTCATGCCGAGGGCGATCTTTTCCTTGTCCATGTCGATGTTGAGGATCTTGACCTCGACCTCATCGCCGATCTTGACCAGCTCTGAGGGGTGGTTCACCCGGCCCCAGCTCATGTCGGTGATGTGCAGCAGCCCGTCAAGGCCGCCGAGATCGACGAACGCGCCGAAGTCGGCGATGTTCGTGACGGTCCCCCTGACCACGTCGCCTTCCTTGACGCTGTCCAGGAGCTTCTGCTTGGCGGCTTCGCGTTCCTGCTCGATGAGCTTGCGGCGGCTGATGACGATGTTGCGCCGTTCCTGATCAATCTTGAGGATGACGGCGCGAACCGTCTTGCCGATGTACTCGCCAATGTCCCCGGGCCGGCGGATATCGACCTGGCTGGCAGGCAGGAAGACGGGCACGCCGATGTCAACGAGCAGCCCGCCCTTGATCTTGCGCATGCACTTGCCTTCGACGACATCGCCTTCGTTGTTCCGTTCGAGAATGCGCTCCCAGCCGCGGATGCGATCGGCCTTGCGCTT
>SLJD01000113.1 GCA_007135295.1 Phycisphaerales bacterium | reverse complement strand
CACGTCCCGGCGCCGATCACCGCCGACGCCGCCACCACCGCCGGAGCGGTCCAAGCCGTCATGTTCCGCCAAAACGCCATGCGCATCAGTGTTCTCCGGAGTCAATCAGCCGGCTGACGATCAATCCCCGGGCGCCGCCTCCCCTGACGCAAGCCATAAACAGTTCTTCGTCGATGGCGGCCGGGGAATCCTCTTCTTCCCCGGGCTCGGCCAGGGACAGCAGGTAAACCGGCATCCCCGGCAAGCGGCTCCTGATCTTTCTCAGGAGCTCCTGGCCCTGTCCGAGCCCCCTGGCCGCCGCCGGTCGTTCTTGACGAGCGCCGCCCCTATCCGCGGCCGTCGGTCGTGCCGACGCGGTGGGAGCTTGAGTTCGAGCCGGGGGCGCTGCGGATGTACGTCGATCGCGAGACCGACCAGCCGTACTGGTATTTCACCTACACGGTGACGAACCGCACCGGCAACGATCAGGTCTGGGCCCCGCGGTTCACGCTGTTCACCGATGCTGGCGACATCCTCGTCTCCGGGCGGAACGTGCCGCGCCGGGTCGTCGAGGACCTGCAGGACCTGCTGGACAACCCGTTTCTCGAGGATCAGAACGAGATTATCGGCGAGATCTACCAGGGCGTCGAGCACGCCCGCGAGGGCCTCGTGCTCTGGCCGGCGGAGAACCTCGACGTCACCGAGGTCGCGCTGTTCATCGCCGGCATCAGCGGCGAGACGGCCCGGGTGACCAACCCTCAGACCGGCGAGGAGGTCATTCTCCGCAAGACGCTGCAGCGGAATTACGAGACGCCGGGCAGCATCGTCCCGCGGCGGTTCGGCAAGGCGGAACTCGTCGATCAGCGCTGGATTTTGCGGTAGGCGGTCCGTATACTGGCCCGCCCGCATCGCCGGGGCGGTGGCCGCCGCCGGCGCGACGTGTTCGTTTTCTCAGCAGTTTTCACGCACGGTATTTGCGCGGGCACGCGTTGACTGACGGTACACGCCCGCCGGCCAGGAGTGTTGATCAATGGCTCATAAGAAGGGACAGGGCTCCAGTCGCAACGGTCGCGACTCGAACCCCAAGTATCGCGGAATCAAGCTCTTCGGCGGCGAGGCCGCCCGGCCCGGCGCGATCATCGTCCGCCAGTGCGGCACGAAGTTCAAGCCCGGCTACCTCGTCAAGCGCGGCAACGACGACACGCTCTTCGCAGTCGGCACCGGCCAGGTCCGCTTCCGCGGCCGCTTCGTCGATGTCGTCCCGAGCGACCCCGGCGTCCCGCAGTACACCGCGGTTGAACGCCGGCCTGCCGCCGCGTCGTAATGCGCGTCGAACATTCGCAGAAGCATCCTGACCACGGGACGTCCGCGCGGGCGTCCCGTGTTGTTGTCTCCGCCGCGCACGCGACGACCGCCGCCGCGCCGGCACCGAGGACCAACCGCCGTGGCCATCGTTGATCACGCCGTCATCTTCGTCCGCTCCGGCAAGGGCGGCCACGGCTGCATGAGCATGCGCCGCGAGAAGTACGTCCCCAAGGGCGGGCCCGACGGCGGCGACGGCGGCGACGGCGGCGATGTCATCCTCGTCACCGATGATTCGGTCGACACGCTGCTCGGCCTGACGCACCGGCCGCACCGCCGGGCCAAGTCCGGCAAGCCGGGCGAGGGCAAGTCCAAACACGGCGCCGACGGCGAGGACTGCCTCGTGCCCGTGCCGGTCGGCACGCTGGTCTACGACCACGAGACCGGCGAGCGCATCGCCGACCTCGATCAGCCCGAGCAAAAGCTCGTCGTCGCAAAGGGCGGCAAGGGCGGCTACGGCAACGAGCACTTCAAGTCCGCGACGAACCAGACGCCGCGCAACGCCACCGAAGGCGGGCCGTGGGAAGAGAAGACCCTGCGCCTCGAGCTCAAGCTCATCGCCGACGTCGGCCTCGTCGGCCTGCCCAACGCCGGCAAGTCGACGATGCTCAGCGCCGTCAGCCACGCGCACCCGAAGATCGCCGACTACCCGTTCACGACCGTTCAGCCGCACCTCGGCATCGCCGAGCTGCCCGGCGAACGGCGGATCGTCATGGCGGACATTCCCGGCCTCATCCGCGGCGCGGCCGACGGCGCGGGCCTCGGCCACGATTTTCTCCGGCACATCGAACGGACGACCGTGCTGCTGCACCTGCTCGACGTCGCGCCGGTTGACGGTTCCGATCCGGCGGAGAATTACTTCGCCATCCGCCGCGAGCTGACCGAGTACGCCGCCGAACTCGCCGAGAAGCGCGAGATCGTCGCCTTCAACAAGGTCGACCTGCTCGCCGACGACGAAGCCGAAACCACCATCAGCGCCCTCGCCGGAAAGATCGGCCTGCCCGCCGATGAAAAACCGCTGATCGTCAGCGGCGCGACCGGCCACGGCGTCAAGGCCATGCTCGAAGCATGCTGGTCCGCCCTGGGCCGCGAAGTAGAACACGCCGGCTGGCCCCCCCGGAAGGGATAGACGACGCAATCGATGTCTCCGTTCCGGCCGGGCTTCCGGACTCAGAAGCGAAGAATCGCCTATCAGTGGGTGTCCCTAGATTTCTTG
>SLJD01000348.1 GCA_007135295.1 Phycisphaerales bacterium | reverse complement strand
CGCGAATCCTCATGCCTCCATTTCAAAAGGTCAGCAGAACCCGCCCGGAGAAAAACAGCCCGGAATGGATCGAACTCGCTACACTATATGGTAGCCCACGGCTCTCAGCCAACAAGAAAGCGGAGCGGTCGGATGAACGATTGGCATGATGCCGAGTTACACGCGGATCGGGCATTGGAGCTCTACGAGCGCGGTCGGTGGGATGAAGCTGAAGCCGAGCTGCGCAAGGCGCTGTCATTGAACCCCGACCAGCCGGAGTGGCATTTCAATCTGGGGCTGACGCTTGAAGCCGCCGGCCGCGATGACGAAGCGATGAATTCGTATGAGCACGCCGCCGAGTTGATGCCCGGCGAGGCGGAGCCGCTGCTCGCCGCCGGCATGGCCGCCAACCGGCTCGGCCGCCATGACCGCTCGCTCGCGAATCTGTCGACGGTGCTGACGATCGATCCGTACTGCGAGCCGGCGTACGTCAACAAGATGGACAGTCTCGTGCAACTCGGCCGGCATGAAGAAGTCGAGGTTACGTTCTACCTCGCCCAGCAGACGCTCGATGATCCCAGCGCCAACTGCCTGGCGATCATGGCCGAATCGCTCTGGCATCAACAGGACTACGCCCGCTGCGCCTGGTGCTTGCGCGAAGCGCTGCGCATCGACCCGAGCATGCCGCGGCTTCGCGCCCGGCTTGGCAGCGTCCTCGCCGCCACCGGCAAGCCGCAGCGGGCGCTGCAGATGTTCCTTCGTGAGTTGCGCGACGATCCCGGCAACATCGACACGCTGCTTGATTTCGGCGACCTGCTTGCGCAGATGGGCCGCATGCCCGAAGCCGCGGAAAAGTACCGCCGCGTTCTCGAACTCGAACCGGCAAATCTTGATGCGCATTTCCGACTCGGCGAAGTGGCGATGGACGCGAAGCGGTACGAGCAGGCCCACGTCGAATTCGAACTTGTTCTCAAACTCGACCCGGACTACCCGCAGGTCCGCCTTGCTCTGGCTGAAGCCCTCATGCGGCGTGGTCGGTCCGATGACAGCCGGCGATGCCTGCGCGATGAACTCGATCAGTACCGAGCTGCCGAGCCGGGGGCAGCCGGCAACGTCGACCTGCAGCGGCTCGGCGACCTGTTGCTTGAAGCCGACATGCCGAAGGAAGCGGCCGAATGCTTTGAAGCCGCCTGCATTCACGCCCGCGGCGACACGGCCCGGCTGCGGATCATGCGGCGGCTCGCGCTGGCCCGCTTTCAAAGCGGCGACCGCAACGGGGGCGCCATCATCAGCCGCCGCATCCTTCGCCAGGATCCCGCCTGCGTCGAAGCGCTGCACAACCTCGCCCTCGCGGCGATTGAGGACGGCCGGCTCCGCGCCGCCTCGGGATGGATCCGGCGTGGGCTGGCCGTAGACCGCCATGACGACGGCCTGCGCCGGCTGCGCGTTCGCCTGTGGATCGCGTGGGTTCGAAGCGGCTTTGGCTGGTGGAATCGTCGGCAGTAACGACTGACGTTCTCCGATCGGCTGGTCCCTGATCTCCGTAAAGTCAAGTCAATTCCGCACGGGGGCGGCATGTGGCAATGGGTGCAGGATAATGCGCAGGTGCTCTCCGGCCTCGGCACGTTGCTGATGGCGGCCATCTGGGCGGTGTACCTGCACATGCTGGTGTGGGAGACACGCCAGCACCGTCGGCCGCGCATACTTGTGCAGGAGATTGCCGGGCCCGGATCGCAGCCGGCCGTGATGATCGTGAATCTCAGCGGGGTGTCGATGCAGGTCGAAGCGGTCATGGTCGAGGCCGAGGTGGACGGCGAGGCGCACACCCACGCGATCACCGATTTCGAAAACGTCGCCGCCCGTTCAGAGAATCCCGGTCAGCCGAGCGGCACGCCCGGTGGAGGGTCCGGGCCGGCGTCGGGTCGGGAGGTCGTGCAGGGACCCCTGCAGCCGGGCGGCTATCTCATTCTCGGCTCGTTTGCGCGCCTGGTCCGGGCGGCGCTGCCCGACGAATGGCCGACAATCCGAACCGCCCGGGATGAGTCGGACAAGGAGCAGGCTCGGGAGGGCGAGGGGGCGGACAATGCCGGTGAGAAGAATGCCGCAGTCGAGATCCCAGTCGAGATCCCAGTCGAGATCCGGGTCATCGCCCTGCACGGAGGGACGACGCGGCCGGTCGCAGCATGCCGGCGGTTTCATGTGTCGCTGGCGGCGGGTGGCGGCCGGGTCGAGCCGGAATCGCTGCAGACCCGCATGCTCTCCAGTTTCCGGACAAGGCGGATGGTGCGGCGGTGGCTGTTGGAATCAACACAGGTTGACGGCGCCGCAACGCAATGGAAGTGGGCCGGCGATAAGCCATCCGGCCGGCGGCAGAACGAGAGCGATGAACGGCCGGATCGCGGCCGGTCTGAATGACCGAGCCGGCCGGCTGAGGGGCTGCCGGAACCGGTGAACTGATCCGGTCGAACTGGGCTCGGAGAAAGTGCGGGGAACAGGATGGGAACAGGTTCGGTACAATCCGCCCATGACCGACGAGTGGCGAATCGAGCGGGTCGCCCGCCAGCAACTCGAGACGATCGGGCATTTCGG
>SLJD01000395.1 GCA_007135295.1 Phycisphaerales bacterium | reverse complement strand
GTTCGCTTCGAGCAAATGCCGGATTGTCACAAGATTGAACGGTATCCGACGCGCGACCTTCTCTTTGGCATTGTCCTCCGCCGTCGAGATCCGCATCGTCCGGTCGAAGGGGAGCTGCCCATCGTCGACCTGCTGCAGGATGTTCACCGCCTGCTGGGCCGCATAATCCGACTCCAGCACTCGCCGGCGAAAAATGATGCGTGTCGTCTCAATCTTTTTGGCCAGTCGAATCTCTTCCTCACGCGTCAACAACGGGATGGTGCCCATCTGCGTCAGGTACATACGGATCGGATCGTCGATCCGCTTGGCCCCCTGTTCCGCAATCGCATCCTGAATGGCGGCCTCGGCCTCGGCGTCATCCAGGATCTCCGGTTCGGCCATTCGATCTTCCGGATCCTCGAACACGGTTTCCGACTCTTCCTCGCATGCCTCCTCATCGATGCGCATGCGCGGCGTCTTGCTGGCCTTCTTCGGATCGTCACGTTTGAACTTGAGATCCGTCTGCAGCGGTGGCTGAAAGGTCTCATGGCCTGAGCGATCGACCTCCACCTGATCAATGCATCGGATGCCGAGCCGCTCGGCCAGCACCAGAAGCTCATCGATCCGAACCGGATCAACCATGCTGTCGGGCAGCGCGGTATTCAATTCTTCGTAGCTGATCCAGTTTCGATCACGCCCGAGATCAATCAGTTCGCGAAGAACAGGGGTCATTTCTGGAAGAATGACGTCTGCGAGTTTGTTGTCCGTGACCATGAGTGCTGTCACCTGCTGTTTCGAAAAGTGGGGAGAAGAAGAGAGTCAACACAATTCGGTCTATCTTGCACCCTTCATGATGCCGACAGGGTTATAGGATCGCTGGCGCTGCGATTCGAGCAGTCGGCGCAGATCCGGCGAAGATTCGTCGTCGGCCGCCCCGCCCGTGCGCAACCGCGACAGTTCCTGTTCCCACGCTTCCTGCTGCACGACGCGCTGGTAGGCCTGCAGAGCCGCATGCCACGCCTCGCGCACATCGCCGGCCGTCGTTCCGCACCGGCTGTCCCCCGTCTCGAAAAGCCGCGTCAGCAGGCTGCGGTCATCTGAATCATCAAGCTCCCCCAGGCATGCCGAAACCGTACATGACTTTCCGTCACGAACGCGCGGCAGCAGAACGGCAGCGAGACGCCGCGCCGCGGGGTCTTCAAATGCCTGCGGATCAGGCAATTCATTCTGCCTGCCCGCTGCTTCAGCGACGAATTGGCAGACCTCGTCCGGCCGGGCAGCTACCACCGCAAGCAGGTCATGCTCAGCGATTCGTCGTCGGCGCGGCACGGGTGTCGTGGTATACCCTCCGCCCTGAAAATCACCCGCCCATGAATCAGCTTCGACAGCTTCATCATGGGTGGAATCATCAACCACTTTGCCGGGCCGCTTCACTGCTTGTTCCTCCGACGTCGTATCGCGATCCGTCCTCGCCGGTGCGGCGGGAATGGACTGTTCAATGACATGCGGAGGCATTCGGAGCATGTCGGCAAGGTGATTGATGACGAACTGCTTGCGGACCCCCGACATCCGGTTGAACCCAAGCCGTGCCAAGTCGGCGAGGAACCGCTCCAACTCCGCCTGACGGGCCGATAGCCCGCCGGCATCGCCCAGACGGTCACGAAAGCGGCGAACCGCATACGACAGCGCATCATCTGCCTGTTCCACCAGTGAATGGAAACGCGCGACACCGCCCTCGGATTGAAGAAGATCGTCCGGATCCTGCCCCTCAGGCAGGACACAGATCTTCACATCCACCGGCTCTGAAAAGAAGACTTCTATCCCCCGGTCTGCCGCCCGGCCTCCCGCCTCGTCCCCGTCAAAGAGAAGAATTACTGTTCGACAGAATCGTTTGAGCAATCGGGCATGCCGTGCCGTCAACGCCGTCCCGAGCGTCGCCACCACGTTCTTCACCCCGGCCTGGTGACACGCAATCACATCCATGTACCCTTCCGTGATGATTGCACACCGCTGTTCGATGATCGTCCGCTTGGCCTGATCCAGCCCGTAGAGTGTCGCGGACTTGTCGAACACCGGCGACTCGGGGCTGTTGAGATACTTCGGCCCGCCGTCGTCCTCACCAAGCTGACGACCTCCGAATGCAACCGGGCGACCGAGTTCATCACAGATGGGAAAGATCAGGCGGTTGCGGAACGTGTCATAGAAGCCGGTCCCCGACTGGCGTCGCCGCACCAAGCCCGCTTTCTCGAATACTTCGGGATCCGCGCCTTGGTCCCGAAGATAAAGCAGCAGCCCGTCCCAACGGTCCGGCGCCGCTCCAAGCTGAAAGGCGTCGACCATCTCCTGGCTGACGCCCCGTCGAGCAAGCGTTTCCCGTGCTGCCTGACCATGCGTCCGGTTCGTCCGGATCTGCTGAAAAAATCGGGCGGCGTGGGCATTGGCCCCGAGCAGCCTGGAAGACAGGTCGCCGCCCTCATCATCTGAACCGCGCCGCTTCGATGATGACAGCGTGATACCGGCCCGGTCGGCAAGATGACGCAGCGCCTGGCCAAACGTCATCTTGTGATATTCCATGAGAAAACGGAACGCGTCTCCCGCCG
>SLJD01000156.1 GCA_007135295.1 Phycisphaerales bacterium | reverse complement strand
GCCGGCATGCCGACTCAGAGAAACATGGGTGTGAGACCCGAGGAGGTAGTTGTCACGACGCGGAGGCGGCCATTGGACGCCCTTGCCGAAGGCGGCGGAGTCCGTGTGCGTTCACTCCTCGTCGAAGTGCCACGAATGGCTTGGCAGGTCATAGATCATCGCGTACCGCGCCGGGCCGGTGGTGCGATTGACGGGCGTGGACACGCCGATGTCGATCGATTCCTCGTTGGCGTCGGTTTCGATCGGCCGGACCTTGATCTGCCCGGTCAGGCCGATGACGTATTCGACCATCCACACCGGAGGGGCGGCGAAGTGCGAGGCCGGCTCACGGCGCAGGGCCGCCACGTACTGCCGGAAATTCTCGCCAGCGAGTTTCACTGCGTAGACCTGCTCGCGCGTGTGCAGGCCGATTCGCCGATCGTTGCGGATGTTGATCGCCGCGGTGGCGCGAAGGTCGCCGTCGAGTGCCGAGCGGCCTTCGTTCAGGGACTTGCTGATGTACTCGACGTCAAGGGCTTCGACCGGCCCTTCCATGCGGACAATCGAGCACGAATCGGTTGACGCGCGGTGCAGCAACTCGCCGAGCGACACGTCGTTGAGCACGAGGGCCGAGGAGCCGAATGTTTCGTCCGGCGTGATGTTCTGGGCGTTAAGGATTTCCAAGAGGTGCGCCCGGCGGCCGCGCCAGTTCCAGTCGTGCTGGTCGAGGTTGAGCAACAGGTTGCTGCTGTTGGCCGGCGAGCCGATCTGTCGCCAGACCGGGATGATGTCGCGGACGCGCATCGGGCTGAGCTTGAGCGCCACGCCGAAGTGGTGCGAACGGATGGCCGCCCGCAGCGGATTAAGGCGCAGCGCGCCGCCTGAAGTGTCTGGACCGTGGTGTCGATGAAATGCATTATCAGTTGTTCGCTTCATGGCGAAATCCTTCAAAGTGAAGGCGACCTGGCCTTCGGTACAGCCGGGATGGTGTATGCGTGAGTGCTTTCGGTGTAGGCCGGGAACTGTTTGAAAAGACTGCTTCAGATGAACCTGAAAAACCCCTGTTCGGGAGGCGAACAGGGGTGAACACGTGCTGAAAAATCAGGTGGCCTTATGGGCCGGGTGTGTTCACATCCCTGTTCGGCGGGATATGGGCGATTCGCGCAGTGATCGCCGTGACCGTGGCCGGAAGAAGGAGCCGGCAACAGGCGATCCTGTGCGTCGCAGTGGTTTTGGGGGAACACGTTGTGGTCATGGCTTCAACCCTATTTACGACCATCGGCTCAGACAAGTTCCCGCTGATCTAGAAATTGAGAACGAGGGCAGCGAAAATCGAGAGGTCGTCGCGGCGCACGTTTGCCGGAGTCTGGGCCTGGTGCTCGTGAGCGAGGCCGAGTTTCAGACTCATCCCGTTGAGCTGGTCGATATCCACTTCATATTCCGCATTCGTCACAATCCGGAAATCTTCCTTTTCGTCGAGCGTCTGGAAATAGGTCGATACGGCGTTGAAGCGCTGGCGGGGCGAGAGTCGGTAGACCAGTTCCCCGCCAATAAGACCTTCAGGGTTCAGATCCTCATCATCCGAGCCGAACTCCCGCCGACCGCCGAGCCCGCCGCGAAGCTTGACGTTCCACCGTTCAAACTCATTGCCGTCCTCGTCAACGTCGTCGCGGGTGAGCAACTGATAGCCGAACCCGCCGCTGGCGGTGACGCGCTGATCCCACGCGTTGAACTCGTCATACTCGTAGCGGCCCTGGGCGAAAACGGACCACGGCGTGCTGATGCGCGGCCGCTCCCAGAACGTGCCGATGGTAAACCGCTGTTCCGTGCGGTTTGAGCGGTCAGCGCGGATTCGGTAGGACGTGTCGTACCGGAAGGTCTGCTTCTCGGTGCTGAATCCGCTCTCCCAGGTCACCCGGCCATCACGGGTCGTCGAGCGACCTTCCCGCAGGTTGAGTGAAAGTTCCAGTCGCGAGTCCCACTCAATGGGCGGCTCGGGCGGGGTGGGCAGCGGCTCTTCGCCGTCTGCCGGCCGACGTTCTTCGTCAGGGTCCGGCGGTTCCGCATCTTCTTCCGGGTCTTCTTCCGGATCTTCCGGGGGGTCGGCGGGGGAGTAGAGGTGCATTTCCTCGATGTTTTCCCGGTCAATATTCAGCCGGCCGAGCAAATGATGGCGCAGGACCACAGTCTCGTCGTCTTCATCGATGACGACGCCTTCAAGCCGCTCCCCGGAGATGAGAATGACGACATCGTCGTCACGCTCGGCTGCGTTGACCGCAGTGGCAAGGCATGCCAAGAGGCACACCGCCAGCATCCGTGCCATCAGATCAGGTTCCTTGCAGGGCGACCGCGGCGAAGTTCCCTCTCCGCCGCGTGCGTGCATGGGACGTCACTAAACTATAGTCACCACTGACGATATCATCGACCGGATCGCGGCCTGCACCACAGACTTTGTGCTGAATACACTGAACTCGCCGATGTTCGTCGGGAGGACGTCGTGCACGGAAGGCTGATGTCCCGCCAACGGAGTCACGGACAGCCAATGGGCCACGCCAAATACGTTCTGCTCGTCCCTGAGGGCTGCTCAGGCCGGCCTCTGGCGGACCTCGACGGCCTGACGCCGCTCGAAGCCGCCCGGACGCCGAACCTCGACCGGCTCGCCGCCGCCGGTCGGGTCGGCATGGCCGCGACGACGCCGCCGGGGGGGACGTGCTCTACCGAAAGCACCTTCGCCTGCCTCCTCGGGTATGACCCGCTGCTGCACCCGCTCGGCCGGGCGCGGCTGGACGTGTGCGGCCTTGTCCCGGAAGGCGACGATCCGCCCATTCCCGACGACTGGGCGGTATACCGGCTGGATTTCGTTACCGTCGGCGACGGTGGTGCCATCACCCCGCCGCCGTGCGAACTGACGCTGCCGGAGACGCGCCGGTTGCTCGATGAACTCGGTCGCGAGTTGCGCGAATCATTTGATGACCTGCCTGAATTGGAGATCCGCCCACTCGCCCCGGGGGTCGGCCTGCTGCTCGTCGCTGAGGACATCGACGGCGAGGACTCGGAGACGGTCTGCCAGCCGCTTGGCACGGTCTTTGGACGACCCCGCCGCCACCGACACCGGCCGGTGGGGCCGCAAGCCGAAGTTCTGCAGTCGATTGTGGAAGCGAGCGAAGACCTCTTCGACGGCCATGAAATCAATGCTCTGCGCGAAGAGACCGGTCAGCCGCCCGTCCATCAGGTCTGGGTCTGGGGCGGCGGAGCCGGCGGGCCGCTTCCACCGTTCAGCGACATGCAGCGAGGCGCAGAGGGAACGTTGATCGCCGACGACCCCGCGGCGGTCGGGCTCGCCCGGCGGATCGGCTGGTCGGGCCTGTACCGTCAGAAACTTCCGCCCGCCGAGGCGGCCCGGCACGCGATCGCCGCACTTGGCGACGCCGATCTGGTCTGTCTTTACCTCACCGCCCCTGCCCGGGCGGGGTACGCCGGCGATCTGCCGGGCCGGATCGAGGCGATCGAATCCATCGACCGCGAGATCGTCCCGCCGCTGCAGCAGCGCCTCGAACAGCAGGAGCGGTGGCGCATGCTCGTCGCCCCGACGCTCAGCGTACACGCCCAGCATGGCACGCACGAAGCCGACCCTGTACCGTTCCTGCTCAGCGGCTTCGGGATGTCAGGCGTGGTCGAGCGGCGGTACAACGAGCCGGAAGCGGCTGACTCGGACCTGTTCATCGAGGTTGGCCACGAACTCATGGAATACTTCCTCTTCGGCGCTGGCATGAGGAACCTCGACCGGTGACTGAGCGCGATCCCTGGCAGGGCGGCGATGGCAGCAGTGGCGACGATGCTGATCGTCCCGACCAGTACAACCTCGAACCGCCCCCGGAAGAAAAAAAACCGCCCGAACCGCTGGAAACCGGCCCGGAGATACCCGCGGGTGAGTCGGGCGGCGAGCACGCCTTCTGCCCGAGTTGCGGGGCGCCGATGCCCGAGCCGGATGCGTCTGTCTGCCTGCGCTGCGGTTTCGATCCGGCGGAAGAAGCGGCTTCCGGTGTCGGATCCCCGCGCGATGAACCAACCGGCTCGGCGCACCGGCCGCCACCTTCCACCGATGATGGTTCGGGTGACGTTATCGACGATACCGTCGGCAACGGGGCATCGAAGACCGGCCGGCCCATCTACTGCCAGCCGGGCTGGGGCGACTGGCAGGCGCCGTGCATCGTCGCCGCGATGGCGGGGCTGGTCATGATCGTCTCATACCTTGCCGGGGCCGGTGGGTTGTACGAAGACGACGAGGTCGGCGTGCTCGCCCGGATCGGCGGCGTCGTCCGATACGTCCTTCTCATCGGCATGTCCGCTGCGCTCGGCCTGGCGGCGCTGTACATCGTCGCCGTGCTCGATGCCGCCCGCGTCGGTGACCGGACGATCGCCGCGGCGCGAATGCTGGCGATCATGGCCGTCGTCTCGGTCGTCTTCTTGATCGACTTCGAACACCGCGGCCTCGAACACGGCGTGCAGTTCGTGCTGCTGCTGGCCGGCGTGTACGGGCTTGTTCTCGCCGCGTTCCGGATCAACTCGAACACCGCGTTCGTCTGGCTCGCCGTTTTCGCCGCCCTTCAGGCGGGACTCGCCCTTGTCGGGCCGGCGCTTGCCTGGGTCTACGGCTGGTGATTTGGAGTTTCGCGGTGCGCGCCGGCCGGTGTCGCGCGGAACACGCTCCCAGAGCGGCGTCTCAGGTGTACGCCTGCCTTACGAGGATGACGACGGATGGTCGGCAGGTTGCTCGCCCCGGTGTTCCGAAGCGGCGTCCTGTTCCGGCAGCGTCTGTGCTGTGGAATCGACGTCCGAAGCCGAAGTCCTCGACGCCTGGGCGGAGCGGTGCAAGTACCAGATGGCGACGATGAAGAAGACGGTGACCGCGACGGTCAGCACGATGCCGGCGGCGATGAGGCCGAGCTCAACGGCTGAGGCCTCCTCCATCATCTCTTGAAAGCCGGGCATCTCGCCGTCATCACTGGCGGCCGTTGCGAGAAGCGCTGGCAGCCGTGGCATCAAGCCGAGGATCATGGCTGTTCTCCTTGCCTGTCGGTCGCGGCCCGGGCGTCGGCGCCGTCATCAACAGCCGCCGCGTGGCTGGCTGAGGCCGAGGAATCGGCGTTCCTCCCGCCGATGCTCTGCGAAAGATTGCAGTCCTCGACGAACCGGTTCATCGGTAGAAGCGTCGCGGTGGACTGCTCGCCGTCGGCATCGATGATGACACCCGCGCCGTCGGTCGCGTGGGCGGTCTTGATCATGGCGAAGCCGATCGACGCGGCGCCGAGAAGCGGGCTGATCGTCGACGAGGTGACGATGCCGACCGGCCCGCCGATCGAACCGTCGTCCTGGCGTTCGAAGACCTGAGCGCCGGCGACGGGCTGTCGCTCGTCGTCGTGCATGCGAAAGCCGGTGAGAAGCCGGGCGGGCCGGCCGAGACTCTCCATCCGGGCGACGACTTCCTGGCCGAGGTAGCATCCCTTCTTGAAGTTCACCCGATCGTGGAGCAGGCCGCTTTCATGCGGCAGGTTGTTCGTGCCGAAGTCGACGTTGAAGATCGGCGTGCCCGCTTCGATGCGGGCGATGTTGTAGGCGTACCAGCCGATCGGGCGGATGCGCCGCTTGCCTTCGCCGATCGTCGCGTCGGTGAGCAGCAGCGTCTTCCAGACGGTCGGCGTTTCGTCCCAGGCGACGATCAGTTCCACCCCCGGCTGGCCGACGGTGTCGCGCCGGATGGCGGTAACGGGTACATCGCGGATCATCACGCGGGCGGTGCGGCCGGGTTCAAGCTCCAACTCGGGCGTCTCACTCGCGACACGCAGCACGTCAATGGCGAGGGCGCCGTCAAGCGTAAGGTGGTGATAATCGCTGGACGCGTCCCGCAGGGCCACATCTTCGCTGAAGATGTACGCGTCAAGTGTTTCGACGGTCGATGCGGCCTGGTTGATGTCGACGCTGATGAGCATGCGGTCGGCGTCGGGCGGATCGTTGAATTGCCCGAGGAGCAGGTCGGCTTCGATACGACCTTTGCGGTTGAGCCAGAATGACTCGCGCGCGTCGCCGGCAGCCAGACCGTCGAGCGACTGGGTGAGCATGCGGCTGAGAAAATCGACGCGTTCGGATCCCGTGACCTCGATCGTGCCACGATGCGACGCGTCGAAGACGCCGCAACCCTTGCGGATCGCGCTGTATTCGAGTTCCAGGTCGCTGAACGCGGCGACGAGTTCGCACGCGGCCTCGGTGGCGTCGCCGACGGCGTAGGGAATGTACGGAATCTCGTGCGAGCGGATCTCGGCGCTGGCGGCGCCGGGTCGATCAGCCGTCACGTCCGACTGCCGGGCCTGCCGCTCGGCGGTGAGGTCGTCGACGTACTGCTCGTGGTGTTTGCGTAATGGCGTCTCGTGCAGCATGATAAACGTCTCCGAGGGCGATCCCGTCACGACGGGGTCACATCGTAGCCCCCGGCCCCGGAAGAAAAACCCGCCATCGGAAATCCGCCC
The DNA here is from genome assembly GCA_007135295.1 of Phycisphaerales bacterium. GTDB lineage: Bacteria > Planctomycetota > Phycisphaerae > Phycisphaerales > SM1A02 > SLJD01. Next base: position 3,834 of record SLJD01000156.1, on the reverse strand, counting down.
GCAGTGGCCCGTCCGAGCCATTGCAAGTGTCCCCGGAAGCAATCCCGACGGCTTTGGGCCACTGGAATGGACCCGCCGAAACGAACCATTGGGGGCTTGCGTCGGCGGGACCGCATGCTGTGAAGAGGAGTTTGTCAACGCATGAATCTGGAACTGCTTCGACGACTGTGTGAGACGCCGGGCGTGCCCGGCCGGGAAGAACGCGTCCGTTCACTTATTGAACAGGAGATCGACGGCCTGTTTGATGAAGTGCATGTCGACGCGATGGGATCGCTCATCTGCACCCGCCGCCCGGTGAGCGGCCGCTCGTCAACGTCCAAGAAGGGGAAGAAGTCGAAGAAGTCCGCCACTGACGCGAAGCAGCCGACGCGGATCATGCTCGCCGCCCACATGGACGAGATCGGTTTCTACGTCCGCCACGTCGACGACAAGGGGTTTCTCTGGGTGAACCCCGCCGGCGGGTTCGATACGCGAAACCTGTTCTCCCGCCGCGTGCTGGTCTGCACGGAGCGCGGCGATTTCGTCGGCGTGATGAACCCCGGCGGCCGGCCGGTGCATATCGCCAGCCCCGAGGACCGCAAGAAAGTGCCCGAAGCAAACGAGTTCTTCGTCGACCTGGGCATGGACGCCGACGAGGTGAGAAAGGCCGTGCAGGTCGGCGACTACGTCGTCATGCACGAGCCGTTTATCGACCAGCCGCAGAAGGTCGTCTCGAAGGCGCTCGACAACCGCATCGCCTGTTACGTCGCGATCGAAGCGGTGCGCAAACTCGCCGCCTCGCGAAGCCAGTCCGCCCGCCACGCCGCGGAGGTCGTCGTCGCCTTCACCGTTCAGGAAGAGGTCGGCCTGCGCGGGGCGCTGACGGCGGCGAACCACATCGACGCGGACTACGGCATCGGCCTCGACACGACGCTCGCCGTCGACACGCCCGGCGTCCCCGAGACCGAGCGCGTCACGCAGCACGGCGAGGGCGTGGGGATCATGGTTCAGGATTCATCGATGATCGCCGACTACCAGCTTGTCAGCGACCTCTGCGCGGTCTCGGAAAAGAAGAAGATCCCGCACCAGCGGTGCATCCTTCCCCGCGGCGGCCAGGACGGGGCGATGATCCAGCGGGCCAACGCCGGGGCAAAGACCGGGGCGATCGTCGTGGGCACGCGGTACATCCATACCGTCACCGAATCGATCGACAAGGCCGACCTGCAGGCCGCTGTCGATCTCGTGGCCGCGTGGATTCCCACGGTGAAGTGACCGGTTCTCTCTTCCCCGGCCATGTTCGCCGCGATGTCACTGCCGGGGATTGTCACGGAGCACGCAGATTCGCGCTTACCTGACGTTCCTGCTGACCAACCGCCGCTTCCTGGCGTTCGGCCTGGCGCTGACGTTCTTCTCGAGTTTCGGGCAGACGTTCTTCGTCGGCGTCTTCGCGATCGACATCCGGCAGACGTTCGACCTGACGGCCGGGGGGTTCGGCCTCGTCTACTCGATCGCGACGCTGATGAGCGGCCTGACGCTGATCACGGTCGGCGGGTGGATCGACCGGACGGACCTGCGGCGATTCGCGTCGTATGTCTGCGCGGGGCTGGCGCTGGCGTGCGTGGTGATCGCCGTCTCGCCGCACGTCATCGTGCTACTTGTCGGGTTGTTTCTGCTGCGCTTCGCCGGGCAGGGGCTGATGGGGCACACGGCGATGACGAGCATGGCCCGGTATTTCGATCACGGCCGCGGGCGCGCGATGAGCATCGCCGGCCTCGGCCATCCGCTGGGCGAGGCGATCTTCCCGACGATGGGCGTGGCGATGCTCGCGCTGCTGACGTGGCGGCAGACGTGGCTGACGTACGGGCTGGTTCTGGCGGTGGGGCTGATTCCGCTGATTCTCTGGCTGCTGCGCGGCCAGACCGTCCGCCATGGGCGTTACGTCGTGCAGATGCGCCGTCACGCTGACTCAGCCGGAGATTCAGGCGGCACGACGCGACACCCGGCGTGGGCCGGCCGGCAGTGGACGCGGGGCGAGGTTGTGCGGGACTGGCGGTTCTACTGCATCCTTCCTGCCGCGCTCGCCCAGGCGTTTATCGTGACGGGGCTGCTGTTTCACCAGACGATTCTCATTGAAGCGAAGGACTGGACCGCGCCGCTCTTCGCATCATCGTTCGTCGGCTTCGCCGCGGCGCAGGTGCCGGCGTCGCTTCTGTCCGGCGTGCTGATCGACCGGTTCTCCGCCCGCCGCCTGATGCCGTTTCTCCTCTGGCCGATGGCGATCGGCGTGGTGCACCTCGTGTTGTTCGATCACCCCGCTGTGGCGTTTGTTTTCATGATCTTTGCCGGGCTCACCAGCGGGATGGTCAACAACATCGTCGGAACGCTCTGGGCGGAGCTTTACGGCGTGCAGCACATCGGCGCGATTCGCGCGTTGACAAGCGCGCTGATGGTGGTCTCAACGTCGCTGTCCCCGTTCGGCATGGGCTGGCTGATCGACCGCGGGGTCTCGATCGAGGTGATTGCGTTGCTGTGCGTGGCGTACATCATCGCTGCGATCACGCTCGTCTCGGCGGCGCTGTCGATCGATGCCCGCCAAAAGCGTCGCGCGGGATGAGGCGAGGCCGAGGCGTCACGCCGTCGCGGAGTGATGCGCGGCATGCAGCGCAGCACGACAGGCGTCGCTGAGCATTTCGCTGCGGGTGGGATGGGGATGGATGGTGTCAGCGAGATCGGTGAGGGTCGCGCCCATTTCTATGGCGAGGGCGGCTGCGCCGATGATTTCGCTCGCCTCGAGGCCGGCAATGCCGATGCCGAGAACAAGTTCGCTGCCCGGCTCGTAGATGACCTTCGTCACACCGTCGGGCCGGCCGAGGCCGACCGCCCGGCCGGAGGCGCCCCACGGCTGGCGGATGGTCTCGTACGTGATGCCCTCGGCGACGGCCTGGTGTTCGCTGAGACCGACCCACGCGATCTCCGGATCGGTGAAAACGGTCGTCGGCACCGCTTCCATGTCGAACGCGGTGTCGTGCCCCGCAGCGACCTCGCCGGCGATCCGGCCCTGAACGAGGGCGCGGTCGGCAAGAAACGGCAGGCCCGTGACGTCGCCGGCAGCGAGAATCCTCGAATCGTTCGTGCGCATCCGGTCGTCTACGGCGATCGCGTCCCGCTCAAGTTCAACGTTTGTCGTCGACAGGTTGAGTTCACCGGTCAGCGGCGTGCGGCCGCAACTGACAATGACACGGTCGAACGTGGTCGTTGGCGGCGCATCCGGGCCGTCGAACGCCACGGTCACGCCGCCCTCGTCCGCGGTGGCGCTGCTCACGGCGGTGTTCAGGCCGACGTGTTCGAGCGACTGCTTGAGCCGCTTGTCCACCGGGCGGAAGACGTCGCGGTCGGCTTCTTCAAGCAGCGCTCCGCCTTCGTAAACGAGCGTCACCCGGCTGCCGAGCGCAGCGTAGGCGTTGGCCAGTTCCAGCGCGAGATAATCGCCGCCGACCACGAGAAGCGTCGACGGGATCGCGGGGACGGTGACGGCGTCGTCCGGTGTCCAGACGGCCGGGGCATTGAAGTCGAAGGCCGGATGCGGCGCCGGCGCGGAGCCGACGGCGATGATCGCCCGGCGGAACTTGACACGCGGCACGGAACCGCCGCGGACGGCGACGGTCTTGGATGATTCAAACACCGCCCGGCCGCGCAGCAGTTCGACGCCGTGCTTTTTCGCCAGCGAGCCGAGCCCCTTGCCGAGCGCGGCGGTGGCCTGTTCGATCCACCGTTGAACGGCTTCGGCATCGATCGACGGCGGGCCGAATGTCACGCCGAACTGTTTCGCGTGACGGGCGCTTCGGATGGCCTGGG
>SLJD01000302.1 GCA_007135295.1 Phycisphaerales bacterium | reverse complement strand
TGGCCTGCACGCCATGCGCCTGGGCGATGTCGGGGTGTTCATCGACGTCGACGGGCAGAACGACCGTGTGCTGTTCGAGCCAGGTGACGAGTTCGGGGTCGACCCACGTCGTCGCCTGCATCTGCCGGCACGGCCCGCACCATGACGCCGTGAAGTACGCCACGAACAAACGGTCCTCATCGTCGGCCGCCTGCCGGGCTTCTTCATAGCCGGCTTCGGCGAAGACCGGCGGCGTGGGCGGGGCCTGGCCGAAGAAGGCGAGCAGCAGAATCAGAGCCGCGATGCAACCGATCGCAAACAGAATGTGTCTGGCCATGTCAGGTTCCAATCAGCCATGCGTTTACCATGGACTCACCCACGTACTCGCCCATCCATTTCCCCATCCACTTCGATGGTCCGGTCAGCGAATGGACGGATTCGCCGCCGCGGTCCATGAAACGCGAGTGTTTGTCATCATGATAGCCCGCACCCATCGGGCGGCGCTCCGCCGCCGACGACGAGTCAACCGCCCGCCCGGGCTGGTTATTCCGAGCCGGATATTCCCGGGCCGGACATTCCCGCGGATGCGATGAGGCGGGGCGATCAACTCGCGGGCTGAGCGGTTTCAGCGCGGTATCATGCCGGGCCGTCTTCGGAGTGATGCGCTTATGAACGCTGTGATCGGCCAGGACCGGGCCGTTGACATCCTGACCGCCGCCTTCCGCAGCGAACGCTGGCACCACGCGTGGATCTTCTCCGGGCCGCGCGGCGTGGGAAAGGCGACGACGGCGGTTGAACTCGCGCGGGTGCTGCTTGATCCGGCGTTCAACGACGCCGGGGCCGGCCCGCTCGAACCGAACCGCGACAGCGAGACGAACCGGCTGATCGACGCGGGCGTGCACCCCGATCTGCACATCATCCGCAAAGAGCTGGCGCTGACGTCAGACGTTGCTGATCTGCGCGGCAAGAAGCTGCGGAACATCCCGATCGACCTGCTGCGCGAACAGATGATCGGCGGGACGACGCAGGACGGGAAGTATCACGAGCCGATCGCCTCGCATTCGCCGCAGCTCAACCACGGCAAGGTGTTCTTCATCGACGAGGCCGACCTGCTCGATCAGTACGGCCAGAACACGCTGCTCAAGACGCTTGAGGAGCCGTCGCCCGGGACGACGATCGTGCTGATCACCAGCCGGCCGGACCGGCTTCTGCCGACGATTCACAGCCGCTGCCAGCATGTGGTCTTCGGCCGCCTCGATCAGGACGCGATGAACCGGTGGTTCGAGCAGGCGGAACTCGACGTCGCGGCGAGTCAGCGGCCGTGGCTGATCGATTTCGCGGAAGGCGCGCCCGGGGCGGCCAAAGTCGCCGCGGAGTACGGCTTGTACGAGTGGCTGGAGACGATCGACCCGATGATCGAGACGCTCGCGGACGGCCGGTTCCCGCCGGGCATGGGCGAACAACTCGCCAAGCTTCTCGACACCTTCGCCGGCGAGTGGGTCAAGCAGCACGAGAACGCGAGCAAGGAAGTCGCCAACCAGGACAGCGCGTATTACCTGTTCAGCGTCCTCGCCGGCCGCACGCGGCGGGCGATTCATCAGGCGGTGAAGGATGGCGGCAGCGACCTCGCCGGCTGGCTCCGCGTGGCGGAACTCATCCGCGAGACCGAGGAACAGATCGCCCGGAACGTGAACATGAAACTCGCGCTGGAGAACCTTGTCTCGCAGTGGGCGGTCGCAATGTCGCCGAGCCACCGCCACGCCGAGATCGTCTGAGGCGGCTGGAAGCACTGCCCCCCGCCCCGATCGCACCGCCGCTCACGCCAGGCCGAGCCGTTCGGCGACGTCTTCACAGTCCGGGGCTTCGGCGTAGATCTTCTCGAACTCGTCGCGGGCGCGGCGATCGTTGCCGAGCGCTTCGTACGTCAGCGCCCGTTCATACTGAATCGCCCGGAGCAGTTCGTCGCTTCGGTCCTTCTTGCGGCGGAACGCGGCGGTGAGGGCGTCGCGTGACGCGGTGTGCAGGCCGAGCTTGCGCAGCGCGATGCCGCGATACATGAGCAGCGCGGCGTGAACCTCGGACTCGTTGTCGACATCCGCCGCCAGCCGCACCACGCGTTTGAGCGTTGCCGTCGAGGCGGCGTCATCATCGACGAGGATCTCGGCGAGCGCGACGCGGACGACCGGGTCATCCGGATGCGCCCGGCGCAGCGTTTCGAGCGTGCTGATGGCGTCGCCCCACCGCTGCTGCGCCTGATAGACCTCGGCGAGGGCAAGCCGCACCGCCCGGACGGTCGGCCCGACGTGAGCGGCGACGTTCGGCGAGACGGGCAGCGTGAGCGTCAGCTCAAGGCCGTACTTTTCAAAGTACCGCCCGAGTCGGACGCGCTTCTCGAGTGCGGTCAGAAGTCGCCGTTCGGCCTCGGCCAATTGTTCGCGTTTTAGCGAGAGCATGCCGGCGACGTACGCGCCGTCGGCGAGGTGGTCGGCGTTTCGCAGATGTTTAAGGGCTTCGCCTTCCCGGCCGGCGACGATCGCGCGCAGCCCGTCGACGAGCGCCCGCTCATCGGCCGACGTGAACAGTCGGCGGAAGAAGCCGAGCGTCAGGC
>SLJD01000247.1 GCA_007135295.1 Phycisphaerales bacterium | reverse complement strand
CGGGGGCTATCCGGGCGGGGGTTCGAGCATCGGGGTTGTGTTGTGGCGTATCGTAATGTTCCGGCGGCGCATGTGTTCGATGACGGCGTCGTGTACTGCGGTGTCGGCGGCGAGTTGTTCCGGGGCCCGGACGCCGGGGGCGGTGAGTGTGCCGTCGAGGATGGTCTGCGCCATGGCGGTGCAGGCGAAGGCGGTGGTCCGGGCCATGCTGGAGAGGTCTGCGGCGGGGTCGTACTCGTCGTACAGGTCCCACTGGTGGGTCACCGGGAGGCCCTCGGCGTCGCGGCCGGCGGCGCGGACGCGAAGCAGCGTCAGGTCCGCTTCGCCGGGCTCGTACCGCCAGTGCCGCTCGAGCAGGTGGCGCAGCACGCGTCGCGGCGCGATCGGCACGCCGCCGATTGGTTCGGTCTCCGAGCTGAGCAGGCCGATGTCCCGAAGCGTCCGCATCAGCGCGGCGTGTCCGGGGTAGCGCAGGGTCTTTTCGGTCATCGTCGGCACGTCGAGGGTGTGCAGCAGGCTCCGCAGGCCGTCGGTGTTGAACGCTTCGAGGGTGCCGGTCTCCGGGAAGTCGACCGGCTCGGGCTCGCTCAGCGCATCGCAGACTTCGATCCGGCCGTGCGTCCTGCGGTGAACGGGGCGGGTGTACTCTTCGAGCACGTCGTCCGGCGAGAAGCCGGCCTTGTATTCGAAGGGGGCGCGGCGGATCTTCGGCAGGCCGCCGACGAGGATGTCGATCCGGTCGGTGCGGTCGAGCAGCGCGCAGGCGCGGCCGGCGAGCAGGTTGCTGAGTCCGGGGGCGACGCCGCAGTCGACCACCACGGTTGCGCTGCGCTGCCGGGCGCGGTCATGGCGGGTCAGCGGGTTTTCCGCCATGAAGGAGATGTCGCAGTACGGCCGGCCGGCGTCGATGACCGCATCGAGGGCGGCGAGGCCGAGGTGGCTGGGCAGGGCGCCGAGGACGAGGTCGGCGGCGCGGACGTGGTCGGTGATCGCGGCCGGCGCGGACAGGTCGACGCGCTGAACGGCCAGCGCGCCGGCCGACGGGCCCGAGGCCGGGCGGCGATGGTGCGATTGAAGCTGCTCGAGCGAATCGTCGCACGCGTCGAGGACGGTGACGTCGTGGCCCATGGCGAGCATGTCCAGGGCCATGGCGTGGCCGATCCGGCCGGCTCCGAGGATGGTCACCGTCGCGCTCATTGCCCGCCTCGCCCGGATGCCGGGTCCCTTGTTCCGTGCGTGTCATGCATGGTGCTTGAAAATGATCGGTCATGCCCGGCGGCCGGTGGCCTACAGGCGGCTGCGGATGGCCCAGAGGTCGGCGAACAGCGGCTGGAAGAGGGTTGTTCGCAGGTACTCGGCGCCGGCGGAGCCGCCGGTTCCCTGCTTGAAGCCGATGGTGCGCTCGACCATCTTCACGTGCCGGTACCGCCACTCCTGGATGCCCTCGTCGAGGTCGACGAGAAGCTCGCAGATCTGCCGGGTGTGCGGGTCGTGGTGGTAGATGTCGACCAGTGCCTGCTGGACGGGCGGCGATTCGGCGGGCGGCTGCGTCACGTCGCGCTGGAGGACGTCGGCCGGGATGTCGCATCCGGCGCTGACCAGGTATCGCAGGAAGGCGTCGTAAACGGTCGGTTCCTGCCGCCGGCGTTCGAGGCGCTCGCCGATCTGCGGGTTGATCTCGTGCATGCGGACGATGCCGGACTTCTTCTTGCCGAGCAGGAACTCGAACTCCCGGAACTGGAACGACTGGAAGCCGCTGGCGGATTCGAGCCGATCGCGAAACGACGTGAACGAGACGGGAGTCATCGTTTCGAGCACGTCCACCTGCGCGACCATGGTCTTGAGGATCGTCAGCATCCGCTTGAGCGTGGCGCAGGAGACCGGGTGGTCGCCCCCGCGCAGCGCCCGGCAGAGTTGATCTGCTTCGTGGATCATCTGCTTGAACCACAGCTCATAGACCTGGTGGATGATGATGAAGAGCATCTCGTCATGCTCCGGCCCGTCCGAGCGGGGGCACTGCAGCGCGAGCAACTCTTCAATCTTCAGGTAGCTTGAGTAGGTCAGCGGGGCGTTGGACGTCGGGTGCTCGGCCATGGCTGTTGACGCTACCGTCAAGCGTATGAACGGTCAAGACCGTGCCGGCGGAAGAGGGACGCTGCGGTGGCGTTTACTCTCCGAGGCGGGATTGCAGATGCGAACCTTCGCTCGCTGAGGTGCCGTCGAGCCACTGCGCCGCCTGCTTCATGTCATTGAACGCGTGCAGGTTGACGCCGCGATTCGTTGCGCAGAGTTCGAGAAACTCCGCACAGTCAAGCGATTTTTCATCCGCGACGACCGCGATCTTGCGCCGCGTCGGCAGCTCGTCGTTCGGCCAGGCCATGAACGAGGCGAGATCGTAGATCTCCGTCACCGTCAGGTCGCATCCAACGTCACGCAGATCCATGAGGATTTCGTATTGGCTGTGGAACTGCGAATCGCTGGCGATCTTGCGAATGGCGGCCTTGGAAGCGACCAGGTCCGCCTCCCCGGATGAGTTGACGACGATCAGTTCCCTGGCGGTGAACACTCGGTGTTGAACGGTCATGACGGCCCTCCGTGTTCATGGTCGGCGCTCAGGGCCCGGCGCGGCCTTGCCCCGGCGCGTGATCGTAGACCGCCCCCGCCTGCGAACGCCGCAAATCGGCATACCGACCGGTCCCCGCCGATGGTCTGCAGAACCTGAGCCGCTCAGGACCCTTGATCGGTCGCCGAAATGAAAGGGAAATCCCGGGAAGCGGTCGTTTGAGAATTGAATGGCGCTGGGCATTCAGTACAATCGCCCCGTGGACGTGAAGGGGTGCGCGCTCGGCGGGAAGGCGTTGGCGGTGTCTCAGCACGGTCGAACAACGGATCGGCGGGGAGCCGGATCAACCATCGGAACGAAGTGTGAACGTGAACTACGATACCGAATCGTCTGCGCCGCTGCCCGGCCTGGCCGACTGGTTGACACTGCTGCCGGATGCGGCGGCGGTGCTGCGTGCCGATGGCGGACTCGTCGAATGCAATGCATCGTTTGCCCGGCTGGTGGGTGAACAGGGAACGCTGGCAGCCTCCATTCGCGATCTGGTCAACGGTTCCACGACGAACTTTGATCGGGCACTGAATCAGGCGGTGCAAAGCAAGCAGTTGATTGCCGCCCGCATTTCGCTGCGGACAGAGACCGGCATCCGGGAACTTGCCGTCGAAGCCGGGCGGCTGACTCCCGACCATGTCGAAGCGCCGCCGCTCGTGCTGTTTCGCGTCCAGCCCTGCTCGGCTGGCGCGGGGGACACCGAGTTGCTGGGCCGAAAGGTCGAGCAGTTGTCCGAGGAAGTCGTGCTTCGGCGCCGAGCGGAAGCCGCACTGCGTGAGCAGCGCGAATGGTTTCGTGCGACACTGTCCAGTATCGGCGACGGCGTGATCCGGACGGACCGCGATCAGCGGATCACGTACATGAACCCGCGTGCCGAGGCGATGACCGGATGGTCAGTTGATGAGGCGCGAGGACAGCACATCAGCAATGTCTTCCGCGCCGTTCATGAAACGACCGGGGCCGCCGTTGACGATCCGCTCGCACAGGTGCTGCGAACCGGCGAGTCCGTGAAGCTTGCCAGTCATTCCGTTCTGATCGGTCGCGATGGCGTGCGCCGGGCGATCGAGGACACGGCGGCTCCGGTTCATGATGGCGATGGCCAACTCTGCGGGATCGTGCTTGTCTTCCATGATGTCACCGACCGACGAAAAGCTGAGCAGACGCTTCGTGAGCAGGAGGAATGGTTCCGGACGACCCTTTCAAGCATCGGCGATGCCGTGATCGCCACCGATCATCGCGGTCATGTGGTGTTCATGAATCGGGTCGCTGAGGAATTGACAGGGTGGACGATGGAGGATGCCCGGGGCGTCGACAGTCTGAAGGTTTTCAACATCGTCAACCAGGATACGCGGCAGCCGGTGGAGAGCCCGGTCGTTCGGGTGATTCGCGAGGGAGAGGTCGTCGGTCTGGCCAATCACACGGTCCTGATCGCCAGGGACGGAAGCGAGTGTCCGATCGATGACAGCGGCGCTCCGATCTTTGACCGGGAAGGCCGGCTGACCGGTGTGGTGCTCGTATTCCGGGGTATCAGCGAACGGTATCGCCATGAGCAGGAGTTGATGCGGAGCCATGCGCTGCTCCGTGCTGTCATTGAGGGTACCGATGAGAGTATCTTCGTCAAGGATGTCGAGGGCCGATACCTTGCCATCAACCAGCGGGGGGCAGAGCGGCTTGGGTGCCGGCCGGATGAGATGATCGGGCGGACGAATCGTGAACTGCTCGCCCCGGAAAACGCCGGCCGTCTTGATGAATGGGATCACCGTGTCATGGAACGCGGCACGAGTGAGACTCATGAGGAGGTTATTGTTGACCCGGATGGCACCAGGCGGGTGCTGCTGACGAACAAGGCGCCGTACAAGGACGACGAGGGGCACATCCTCGGTGTGATCGGCGTTTCGCGGGACATTACCGAGCGCAAGACCGTCGAGAATGTACTTCGCGAGCAGGAAGAGCGCCAACGATTCATTCTGAATGCGGCGCGGGTCGGGACCTGGGAATGGCTCATCGACACGAACGAGGTCCGGTGGTCGGAGAACATGGAAGCGCTCCACGGGATGGACCCCGGGAGTTTTGACGGGAAGTTCGAGTCCTACTTCGAGATGATCCATCCTGACGACAGGCAGTCGATGATGGACACAATCGCCCACGTCCTGGAAACCGGCGATGACTACCACATTGAGTACCGCGAGCAGCGCCCCGACGGAGCGATAAGCTGGATCGAAGGCAAGGGGCAGCTTGTTTATGACGAGGATGGTCGGCCGGTCCGCCTGGTCGGCATCTGCATGGAGATCACCGAACGGAAGCAGGCGGAGCACGCACTCCGGGAAAGCGAACAGCGATTCCGGACAATGGCCGAGGCGGCCCCGGTTCTGATCTGGATGTCTGATGCCCACGGCAGACGCGTCTATTTCAACAGCCGATGGCTCGCTTTTACCGGCCGCACTCTGGACGAGGAAGTCGGCCACGGCTGGAATGAGAACATCCATCCCGAGGACCGGGACGGGTGCTGCCACCTGTACCAGCAGGCGGTCGAGAATCGTGAGCCGTTCCATGCCGAATACCGGCTTTGTCACGCTGAAGGCGAGTATCGCTGGGTTCTGGATTACGGTGTTCCCCGGTTCGAGCCGGATGGAACATTCGTCGGATACATTGGCAGTTGTGTCGACATCAATGACCGTTACGAAGCAGAGCAGCAGGTGCGGTCGATCAACGAGACCCTAGAGCATCGCGTGGTTGATCGAACCAGAAAGCTTCGTGAGTTGAGCCGGCAGCTTGCCAGGGCGGAACAGCAGGAACGCCGGCGACTGGCGCAGGTTCTGCATGATGACCTTCAGCAGCTGCTTGTTGCTGCGGGCATGCGTACGGAACTCCTCGCCCGGCGCATCGCCGATCACGATGAAGTGTCATCTCTGGCGCAGCAGATCCGAGATCTGATTCAGCAATCGATCGATTCCTCACGCTCACTGACACAGGAGCTCAGTCCGCCTGTCCTGTACGATCGGGGAATCTGCGCCACGCTGCCGTGGTTGGCCCAGATGATGAAGCAGCGGCATGGACTGTCGGTATCGCTGAGTGTTGACGAGAATGCGGAACCCCGCAATGAGGAGATGCGAGTGTCTCTCTTTCTGGCTGCTCGGGAGTTGCTCTTCAACGCTGTCAAGCATGCCCATGCCGAAAAAGCGATCATGACGATGGACCGCCCGTCGATCAATCATGTGCGATTGACTGTGGAAGACCGGGGACGCGGGTTCTCGGTCGAGCAGATTGAGCAAAGCGGTCAGGGCAGTGGATTCGGGCTGTTCACGATTCGCGAACGGGCGGAATTCGTCGGCGGCCGCATGTCCATCGACTCTGCTCCGGGCGACGGCACACGTGTTGAGATCGTGCTTCCGGATGAACGGCCGCTTCAGGAGGAATCCACACACGCACCCGTTGATTTGGACCCGCCCCCGCGATCGAGCCCGACGCCTTTGGAACAGTCTGTCATCCGGATCCTGCTCGCCGATGATCATCAGATTGTCCGGGAAGGCATCGCGGGGATCCTCTCGGAGCACGATGACCTTCGGGTTATCGGGGAAGCGGCGGATGGGCAGCAGGCGATCGAGCTCGCGCACGAGCACGCCCCGGACATTGTCATCATGGACACGACCATGCCACGACTCAACGGGATTGAGGCGACTAGGCACATTGCGGGCAAGCTGCCGCACGTGGCGGTTATTGGGCTCTCCATGCATGACAACCCGGATATGGCCCGGGCCATGATTGAAGCCGGGGCGCGCCGGGTGCTGGTCAAGGACGGCCCCGCCACGGAGCTGGTGAGCGTTATTCGCGAGGTTGCCTCGCAAGGAGAGGCGTAAGCCGCCCCGCTCAGGGCTGTGTCAAACCTTCCCGAATCGCATAGCGGGTGAGCTCAGCCACACTGTGCAGATCCAGTTTCCGCATGATGTTGCGACGGTGCGTTTCCACTGTTCCGGGAGAAATGTACAGTGTTCGGGCAATCTGTTTTGAGGTCTGACCTTCGGCGAGAAGTTGAAGCACTTCCCGTTCCCGCCTTCCGAGCACGCTGTAGACGGAAAGCTGAGCAGGAAGTTCGCCTGACGAAGCGGGATCCAGAATGTCAGGCAGGACATCCGGGCTCAAGTACTTCTTCCCGTGGTGTACCGCACGAACCGCATGAACCAGTTCGCTGAGTGGGCTGTCCTTCAGGAGGTACCCCGACGCCCCGGCGTCCAGCATGCTCGTCACCAACTGGCGTTCCGTATGCGCTGAAAGCGCGATGACCCGTACATCCGGATTGGAACCAATGATGCGACCCGTCGCATCAATCCCGTTGAGGTCCGGCATTCCGATATCGATGATCACGACATCCGGCCCGAGTTCTTCGGTCATGTGCAGCGCCTCGCGACCGGTGGTGGCTTCGCCGACGACCTCCATATCCTCGGCCTCATGAAGCGCAATACGCAGGCTCTCGCGAACAATCGTGTGATCATCAGCGAGCAGTACTCGAATCTTCATTACCGTTCGTCCTTGTGTGCCCACAATCCTGATGCCCCATCACGCGAGTTAACGAATCCCGTATCGTCGTGATTTCCGCGACGTTGACACCGAGGGGCTTATTTCCCCCTGTCATCCGGAGTTGTCCAGTCCTTCCAAGCTCGCTCCATCTTCGGCCAGCCATGGACTCGACCTGCAATTCTTCTGGCCAGCCGTCATCATTGCGAAAAGGATTCTGAAAGATTGGTGCCCTGGGTTGGGCTCCCCTTCGAAGCGTTTCGCAGGTGAGCGGAAGTATACCCACTTCCTGCCTTGAGAATACCGGAAAGTGGGGATTGTAGGTGGGCTGGATCGGTGACAGAATTTCCCCGTCCTCAATGACCGCATCGTCACGGGTCGGCCGAAGCCGTTCCGGGTTGCGGGCGCAGAACTCAGCACCCAGGTGTTCATCGATTGTTTCAATCGTGGTGGGCGAACACCAGCTGCCATCAGTTCCGATGTTCGGCCGCGCGACGGAGGAGCACGCGGCCGACTCATCGGCTGGTGGGGGCTGGAAGCGATCGATGAAAGCCTGATTGAACGGAGGGAACATGTCCATGCCGTTACCAATGCCATCGCCGCCCGACAGCAGTTTGATTGCAGCTATTCGAGAGCGGCAGGAGGACGCACTCGAAATGCTTTACGATCGCTATGCAAGTGTCGTCTACGGACTGTGCCTGAGAATTCTCCGTGACGCGGAGGCCGCCCAAGAAGAAACCATTGAAGTCTTTCGTGAAGTCTGGCACGACGCGGACCATAGCGACTTTGATGGCGAGGTGGCACTTCCGACCATCATCCACCGGGCTCGCTGCCGCGCTGTCGCCCAATTGGCGGGCAGCCCGTCGGAGGATATTTCAGTGGATGATCACCCGCTCCCACAGCGATCGGATGACGAGCCGTTGAATGGCGCACCTCCGCCATCTCAGGCGCCGCACTGCAGCCAATCCATGCCATGGCTGTCAGCCTTGCGATTTGAGTCAAATCAGATCATGAAATCGCTTTCAACATGGCAACGAACAGCAATGGAACTGACGTTTTATGAAGGGCTGAGCGCAGAGCAGATCGCCAGACGGCTGAACACAGCAACGACCATGGTTCACAGCCGCGTCCATGATGGATTGCGCAGATTGCGGGACCGATCCCGACGGAGTCCGAAGTTCAGCCCCAACGGCGCGCCGAAGCACGCTTCCTCCCCCCTTGTGTCGTCGCGCGACACATAGCCTCCCACCTGCCGGACGAGTACATTTGGCGCTGGTTGCGGAATGCTCGACCGCAACCGTTCTGAAACTGTCGTCCGTAGTGATAGCGGAAACCGGGGCGGCGCAGGGCGACTGGTTCACGGCTGGCAGAAGTCACGATGCACGACAAGAGGAACCGAGCCGCAACTGGCAACGGCACGTGGTCGCTTGCGACATGCGCCTTCCTGTCGGTCTGGGTTATCACAAGCCCTCCCGCCCTTGGATACGGCGGCGAACCACTGGCACTGAGCGATTACCTGTCAGGAGCACTTGGACTCGTTCTGAGTTGCGTCGCCATTCGAATGCAATCCACGCTTTGGCCACGGTGGGGGATCTGTGTGGTCGGCATCTGGCTGCTCCATGCTCCACTCATCTTCTGGACGCCATCCGCTGCGGCGTACGCCAGCAACACCTTGATGGGCATCGGGCTCATCGCCTTCTCTGTGGTGGTACCTCGGGAGCAATGGAGGCGTCATCCGACGGACCAGGTTCGTCCCGACGGCTGGAGTTTTAATCCGTCATCGTGGGCTCAACGGACGCCGATCATCGCCCTGGCCTGGATCAATTTTTTCCTTGCCCGGTATCTGGCGGCTTACCAGCTTGACCACATCACTTGGCCTTGGGATCCATTCTTCGGGGACGGAACTCAGCGCGTGCTGGACTCAGATATCTCTGAGGCCTTCCCGATCTCGGATGCTGGCCTCGGAGCTACAGCCTACGTCATTGAAGCATTGATCGGATACATGGGCTCGACAGACCGCTGGCGGACGGCTCCGTGGACGGTCGCGCTGTTTGGAATCCTGGTTGTGCCGGTTGGTGTCGTCAGCACTGTATTGATGATTCTTCAGCCGGTGGCGGTCGGTGCGTGGTGCACCATCTGTTTGGTTACCGCAGCTTTCATGATGGTCATGGCATGCCTCGCACTTCCGGAAGTTGTCGCCATGCTCCAATACCTTGCACGTCGGCGAAGAGTTGGGCACAGTTTGTGGTCCACCTTCTGGCTCGGGGGAGCAACCGATAGCGATCTGCCGCAGCAGCCAACGAGTGACGCTTCCTATCCCATTTCGCGTTTCGTGCGCGACATGGTGGCCGGCACCACAATATCATGGCCATTGGCCCTCAGTACATTGATTGGTATCTGGTTCGTCGCAGCCTCCGATATTCTGGGCATGACAGGGCGGGTCATGGATGCTCATGTCATCATCGGTGCGATCGTGATCGTATGTTCGATTCTTGCCATGGCCGAGGTGACACGCATTGCACGATTCATCAATGCGCCGGCAGGTCTCGTTCTTGCCGTCATCGTGTGGGTTGTTGAAGGCGCCACGATCCCGGGGCAGCTTACGACTACCGCAGCAGGAGTCGGGCTTGCTGTACTGAGCCTGCCGCGTGGAAAGGTTCAGCACACGTATGGCGACTGGCAACGATGGATTCGCTGAAATCGCCCTTCCAACTTTGGACAGAGGGGGCTTTGGACAGAGGGTACCGGGGAGAACGTGTTGAGCCGGAATGGGCCCGCTGACTCAGGAGGATGCCGTCTCGCGAAGCAAACTGTCCGGCATGGCCAGATTATTCTTGTCGTACCATCGTTTCGGATCTGATTTCAGGCGTTCAATCATCGCAGGCAGCGTGTCACGCAGTCGAAGATTCGGGTTCCATCCAAGCCGCTCCCGAGCCCGTCGGATCTCGACAGGATAGTGATCATCGGCCATATCGATCATCCATGGCTTGATAAATGCATCTTCACTGCTGATCTTGTCCTTCGCCCAGGCGCCGGCCTTCGCCGCAGCTTTCGGAATGCGGATCGTTGGCCACTCCCGGCCATGGATCAGTTCCCCAATCTCATCCTGAAGCTCCTCGTGACTCATTACATCCGGCTCAGCAATGAGAAAGAGCTCCCAGTGATTCAAGTCGTGACGACACTCGACCGTTCGGCGAAAGCAGGCCACAAGGTCGTCAAGGTGCACAAATGCTTGCCCGTGAGTT
>SLJD01000170.1 GCA_007135295.1 Phycisphaerales bacterium | reverse complement strand
GGCGCGATCTATCGCCGGGGCGAGCAGGCCGTAAAACACGCGGGCCATGTTCTCGACCGTCGGCACGAGATTGCGGAATTCCGGGCAGTCCAGGTTCAAATGGGTGTGATCGAAGCGATCGATGACCGTCGCCCCGACGACCGCTTCGAGATCGTGCAGCGTGAACGCAGCGGTCGATTCCGCCGGGCCGATCGGCGCCCGGGCGGCCACTTCGAGGCGGTAATTGTGCCCGTGGCCGTTCGGGTTGTTGCACTTGCCGAAGGTCTCACGATTGGCATCATCGGAGAGTTCCGGGCAGTGGAGCCGGTGAGCGGCCGCGAACTCGAACTGCTGTCTCAGGAGCACGTGGCTCATGTCGCTGGACTCCATCGTCACGGAGTAGAAGGGCGTCAGCCGCCACTGCACCCGGGCGACGCTGTGCCGCAGCGCCGGCTGCAACGCCTCAATGATTTCCGGCAGGATAATCGCCGGCTCCACATCCGGCTGCTCATCGACCGCACGTTCGATCCGGCTGATCGCGGTCTCGCGGACGGCGGCGTCGATAGCGGTGATGTTCATCATGTAGCCGGTCATCGCGTCCGGCTCGCCCTGGCATGTGACCGCCAGTTCATAGTACGTTCCGAGGCCGGCCATGCTCGGCCAGGCAGCAAACGTGTTGCGTGGCGTGCGGGACCGGGCGTCGTCGCGACGCCCAGCAGGATTGATGCAGAATCGCACCGTCCGGGCCAGTTCAATCATCGCCCGATGGTAGCTGCCGGGGCGGTCGCATGCCGGGGTGACGGCAGGACCGCCGAAAAAGTTCTGGCCATAACTCCTTGCCTTGCAACGACTTCGAGGTGGATTCAGAAAATTTCGGTTTTTGTGATTGCACGCGGCAGAATTTGAGGTACAGTGTTCGCGAATCAACTTTGCCCCCGGAAGGGCTCGGCGGGGCTTCGGCCCCGCCTGGGCCTTTTTTATGCGCCCGTTGCCCTACTTTCGGGCGTGATCCAGGCGCCCGCAAATCCAGACATGAACCGTCGGCTGCCTACGATGGGGGGATGAGAACGATTGCGGATGCGACTGCCGACCTGCTCGATGCGCGGTCTTCTGCTGCGCGCCTGTTGATCACCGGGACGGTGGCGATCGCAACCGCCGTGCTGACTGTCGGTTGCGCAACCACAGGCGATTCAAAGCCACCCACCACGCAGCCGTCCATCACTGATACCGAAGCAGATGACGCGGCCGACGCCCGGGCAACTGAGAAGCATTCACCGCTCAATGAAGCAAGCCAGCATTCCGGGCCAGCGGACGAGGCCCCGGCCCAGGAACAGTCCCCGGAACCGGCCCCGGAACCGGCCAAGACGCAGGCCAGGACGCCGGAAGAGCAACCAGCCACAACCGAGCCCGAAGCACCTGGCGGGAAAACGGGACCCGGTGAACCGGATCCGGCTGAGCGTTCAGCACGCGACGCGCCTCGTACAGATGAACCCGAGGATGCGGATGACAAAGCCGGCTCGCCTGAAGACGCTGAAACGGGCGAGCGGATTGAACTGCCCGAAGACATCGTGGTGGACACCGCCGAACAGCGTGTCGAGGTTCCCGCGTGGACCTGCCTCGAAGAAGGGTATCTCGAACAGGTCGCCTGCTCACCCGGCACGCGCGAACACGAATCGCTTGTGATCGTCGAAGCGACACCCAGTTCGCTGCACGCAGCCCTGCTCATGGCCGGCTTTGAAGCGGGCCGACCGGGCGAATGGGATTACGACTGGGAAACTGAAGAATTCACCGGCATTGCGCCCGAAGGAAGCAAGCTCGACGTGCTCGTGAAATACGAGGATGAGGCCGGCGAGACCATCAAGGAGCCGATCCGCCGCTGGATCATCGATGACGAACATCGCCGGCCGTTCCCCGACAAGCCGTTCATCTTCGCCGGCTCGCGATTTCGCGAGAACCTGCCGCATATGGGTCCCGGCGAGCACTATCAGGCGGACATGGGAGGGTCAATTGTCGGGATCGTCACGTTCGGCGACGAAATGGTCGGCTATTCCGAGGTCATCTCGGACCGGGCGGCAGTCCATGAGCCGGTGTGGATGGTCAACCCCGATGCCATCCCCCCGCTGAACACGGAAGTCACGCTGATCTTCGCCCCCTATGACTCTGACCGATACGACGGTGAACAAGGCGTTGCCGACGAATCAACCAACGGCGATCACGAAGATTCCTGAGTCGCCGCCTGATGAAGCATTACGCTTCGTTGCGTCGGTCCTGATCGGTATACCGGATAATCCTCATCCGCAGCCGGTGGTTGGCGCCTTGCTTCGGAAAGTCCAGCATTGCTTCGCCGCGAAGCTCCGAGCGCACAAAGCCCTTGATCAGTTCGGTGCCGAGGCCTTCGCCGACCGGTTCCTCGATGGCGGGGCCGCCGGATTCACGCCAGGTCATCTCGATGTCAAAACCGTTGTCATCCTCATCAATGACGCGCCAGGTCAGATCGACCGATCCGCCGGAACTACTGAGCGAGCCGTACTTGAGACTGTTGGCGGTCAATTCCTGCAACACCATGCCAAGGGCAGTCAGTTGCTGGGGCACAAGTTCGAAATTCGGCCCGGTCACCCGCAT
>SLJD01000353.1 GCA_007135295.1 Phycisphaerales bacterium | reverse complement strand
TGACTTCGAGACCGCCGCGAGGAGAACAGCGACGACAACAGAGGAGGTGACCATGCACCGTTGGATGCTCATGATGCTGGCCGGCAGCGTCCTGCTGCTGACGTGCGCCGCCGGGTGCGAGTCCGTCGTGACAACCGAGCCGTTTGGCGAACCGGTCCGCGACGCCGATGAACTGCGCGAACGCCTTGCCGGCTCATGGGTGGTCGGTGACGAAGTGCTGCACCTGCGAATCGAGGACAACGGCGAGTTGCACGGCGCGGCCCTTGCCACCACCGACGACGGCTTCACGATGCACGAATGGCGGGCGGTCATTCACGACCACGACGACCAGTGGTACCTGTTTCTCACCACCGACGAGGTCGACGACGACACCGACGACAAGCACTTTGATTTCCTTCGAGTCAGCTTCGCCTCGCCGGACACGATGCTGTTCATGCTCCCGGACGTGCGCACATTCCGCGAAGCGGTTGAAGCCGACCGCCTCGCCGGGGAGATTCAGGAGCGGCAGTTCGATCCGGACCAGGTCGATGAGCACGGCGAGGCGGTGGACGAAGCGATCGGCACCGACGGGCAGACCAGCGGCCGGTCAGTCCGCCGCCGTGCAGTGCAGCGGACGATTGTGCTGACAGATCGTCCGTCCCTGGAATCGTTCATCAATTCGGAAGAGGTCGGCCGCCAGTTCCACGTCGACACCCCGATCGTTCTGCGCCGGCTGACTCCGGCCCGGCAACGCTGAGCCAACGCGGCGGCGAGAACCGAACGAGTGCTCACTGACCCACGCCGACGGCGAATGGCGCCATAGCGTGGTGTGCATTTCAAAAGCGACGGCACCGCGCAAGCAATGAAACCACGTTTCAGCCAGGAGCACCACAACCTCAGTTGAATGGCGCGATCATTTTTGTGATGAAATGTGGATAATTCGTTGACTCTTGCATCATAACCGGCTTCCTGTATACTCCCCATCTTCACATGCGAAGACTGTGCCGCTCTCACAGTCTTCGTGAAATCCCGGCACCCGATAACGCCCCCCTGATCGGGTACCTGAGCACCGTCCACAACGGACACGCAACTGGAAAAGGATGTCCATCCATGCGCACCCCGTGCATCCCGCGCGCGGTCGCCGGCACTGCTGTTTGTATGCTGGCAACCGCGTCCATGGCTGACGGTCTGCAATCACTTGCGCCCATCACCGCGCATACCGATCTGCAATCAGGGGAGATCGTCGCGTACGTTTCCTGTGTTTCTCAGAACTCCATCATTAAACTTCAGGACCTGACCGGCGATGGCACGCGTCACGGTCACGGCGAGGCGGAACAATTCTTCCAGCCCGGCATCGCCGACTCATCCCTCAACAGCATTTCGAGCGTTCAGGCAATCCTTGCCGTCGAGTATGACCACCTGCTGATCGCCGATGGCAGCACGGCCGAAAGCGGCTCGGGCGTTTACCGGCTCCGCGATCTCTCCGGCGACGGAACCGCACACGGCAGCGGCGAAGCGGCCGTGTACTGGGATGGCGAACTTCCGATCGACGGCTCGCCCGCCATCGACCGCCCCAAGGCGATCACCATCGGCCCGGACGGCGCGGTCTATATTGCGGATAACAACACGCTCAGCGCGTTCGACGGCGCTGAGGCACCGGAAGCCGTCTGGCGCATTGACGAGCATCCGGCCAATGAAGTCACTTCAACCGGGAACGTCGAACTGCACCACGAACTCTGCGCCGCCGATCACGGCTTCTGCCTGTCGACCGAAGCGTATCGCTGGACCGAGGACGGCAAGCTGTACTTCACCAGCGTTGACGTCTGGTCCAACACCGTCTCGGTGTGGGTCATCGAAGCGGACGGCACGCTCTTCGAGTACGCCAACGAAGACGATCTGCTCGGCATCCGGCTGTCATCGACCGGGCTGGCTATCCATCCCGCCACCGGACGGCCCGTCCTCGCCGCTGCCGACGCCAACGGCCGGCCGCTCATCGTCGAGCTGGCGGACCACAACGGAAGCGGGGCCATCGAGCACAACGACGACCTGAACATCCTGTACCACGCGGACGCGGCAGGCAGCGATGCTCTGCAGTCGCCAATCGAAGTCATGGACCTCGCGTTCGCCCCGGACGGTTCGCTGTGGATGCTCGACGACGGCTCGGACTCGATCATCCGCTTTGCGGACGGGAACGGTGACGGAACGTTCAACGGCCCGGGCGAGGTTCAGACGGTCTACGACGCCGCGGAAGCCGAGTTGAACGGTGCCGCCGCCATCGAACTGCCACGGGCGATCGCCTTCGCGATCGTCCCTGAAGCGGCTCAGACGGGCGACCTCAATCACGACGGCGTGGTCAATGGCAAGGATCTGGCGATTCTGCTCAGTGCCTGGGGCGACTGCCCGGCCGCCGACCCCTGCCCCGCGGACCTGACCGGCAACGGATCCGTCGGCGGCGATGACCTGAGTGTGCTGCTGCGGCACTGGTCCGACTGACACGCGAATCGAGCCGAACGCCAGAGAATCGGCACGCCCTCAGAGACGCCCGAGGACATTCATCCGCGGGCGTTTTTGCTTGAATCGTCCAAGCGGCTCCGCGTATTCTCATGCAGTCGACTTGTGAAATTT
>SLJD01000242.1 GCA_007135295.1 Phycisphaerales bacterium | reverse complement strand
CATGAAGAATCGTTCGCCGACCCGCCAGTCGAGAAAGAGATTCTTGCTGAAGAACATGGCGGTGACCATGCGGACGCGATTGTGCATCCAGCCGGTCTGGCGAAGTTGTCGCATGCCCGCGTCGACAAGCGGATAGCCGGTGAGGCCTTCGCGCCAGGCGTCGGCATGTTCGGGGTAATCGTTCCACGCCATGTGCCGCGCGGCGGGATCGAACGGTTCATGGCAGTTCACGCGTGGGAAACCGACGAGGACGTGTTGATAGAACTCGCGCCAGATCAGTTCGTTGACCCAGGCGGTCGCGGGCGTGCCGGCCGTGTCGATGCATCCATCGTGGTGATCGAGCGCGGCTTTCAGGCACTGCCTCGGAGAGAGGATGCCGGCGGCGAGGTAAGGCGAGAGCGTGCTCGTGCCGTTGACGGCCGGCCGGTCGCGTTGGTCGTCGTACTGATCCAGGCGATCAGCAACGAACGCTCGCAGCCGATGCCGGGCGTGATCCTCACCGGCCGGCCAGAGATCGGGACGAATGTTGTCAACGTCGAAATCGAATCCACTGATCGATTGCGGTACGTGGTCCGGCGTTGCAGTGGGGATCCGGGTTTGCTGCCGCGGCATGGGGAGCGTGCGACTTCGATCCTGCTCGTTGAATCGCGCGATCCACGCTCTCTGAAATGGTGTGAAGACCGTGTAATACGTGTCTCGCCCGGTCAGAATTTCACCCGGCGCAAAGATGACATGATCGGTGAATCGGCGGACGGTTCGGCCATCCTGCCTGAAAGCGTCGCTGACATCATCATCGCGGCGCCGTTCATTGAGTTCGTATTCATCGTTGAAGTGCAGGCGTTCGCAGTTATGCTCGCGCGCGATGTCCAGCAGCAGCTTCGGGACGGCGCTGAAGCGGCCGGCCGTTCGGATGAGCAGCGGGATGTTCCGCCCATCAAGCGAATCGGACAGCGCGGCGAGGTTGCGAAGCATGAACTCGATCTTGCAACCGGCGTCGTCATGCGCTCGCCACTGCTCGGGCGTGCAGATGAACACGCCGATGACGCCGCCCCGGGCAGTGCGACAGGCGGCGTGCAGCGCGGTGTTGTCGCGCAATCTCAGATCGCGGCGGAACCAGACAAGTGCTCGCATGAAAATGGTGTCCGCGCAGGAGATCCGGCCCGGCATGCCGTGGCCAGACAAGCGTAGCCGGCCGACCGGCCCGGCGGCGGGCGATCAGGTGTGGCGGTGTGCCGTCTGAAGGCGGCGCTCAGCGGTCCAATGCCGGCTCGGGGTCGACATCGGCCAAGGCGTCCTGCGCGTCGAGAATCCGGGCGATGCGGCCGAGCAAACGTTTCTCGTACGCCTTGTCCCGGGCGACCGGCGTCCAGTGCCGGCCGGGAAGCGGCGAGGCCTCGGGATCGGTCGGGTGAATCCGGCTCCGTGTCGTCAGCCGCCGGCTCCACGTGTCCCGCCGAAGGCCCGGCGTGTACGCCCGCTCGAGGTACACCCAGACGCGCAGCTCAAGCTCGCCGTCAACCTGCGTCAGGTCCATCGTCGGGGCATCCTCGGCGAAGACGTCCGGGCCCGGCAGGTCTTCGTCGTCGGGCACGGCCGGCGGCCGGAAGCCGGCGGGAATGAACTCGAACCGCGTGCGCCGCCGCTGGTGGGCGAAGGTGTTGTCCAGCGTCTGCACGAACGAGGCGTTGTCCGTCCGCCACGGTTCGAGCAGCGACCCGGCGTGGGCGGCTTCGGTTTCGATCACGCCACGGCGGCGGTCCTTCATCTCGGCGGGCATGCGGTGCCGGCGGGCGGTTTCGACGGCGGCGTCGAACGCCTCGTGGTACGTCCCCGCATCGAGGACGATGACTTCCGGCCCCTCGCTCGATGCGCAGCCGGCGAGCACAACGCCGCACACGCCCGCCGCGATCAGCACGCCGGCGGCGCAGCGGGTGGCTCGTTGTGTCAGCTTCCGGGCGATCATGCCGATAGTCTACCGGCCGTGGGCGGCGATCGCATGCCGCCGCGATGCGGATCGGCCCGATCGGCCCGAATCAGGACCGCCTGCCTCAAGTCCGGGCGTTTCTGTGACCGTGTTTTTCGGGACCTGCTGTTTCAAGACCTGCTGTTTCGGGACCGGGTGTATCAAGACCGGCTGTTTCAAGACCGGGTGGCCCGCCCGTATCATCCGCCCCAGAGACCCGCCCGAACGGCGTGAACCATGGAAGGTTGGCAACACACCGAATACGTCCTGCTGCTGATCGCGGTCTGCCTGCTGCCCGCCAGCGCGTTTTTCTCCGGATCGGAGACGGCGCTGTTCGGGCTGACGGAGAGCCAGCGGATGTCGCTGCGCCGCCATCGCCCGCTCGTCGCCGCCGCCGTCGACGCCCTGCTCGCCGAGCCGCGGTTGCTGCTGATCACCATTCTGCTCGGCAACATGCTCGTCAACGTCACGTACTTCGTCATCAGTTCGGTGCTGATGATGGCCGCCGCCGGAGGCGTGCTCGCCGAGGCCGGCCTCGGCGTCGCGTCGCTGCTGCTGATCGTGCTCTGCGGCGAGGTGTTCCCCAAGACCATCGCCAACACGTACCGCACCGGCTTTTCCGCGGTGACGGCGCCGGGGCTG
>SLJD01000058.1 GCA_007135295.1 Phycisphaerales bacterium | reverse complement strand
TCGTGCGGGTGGACGTGTCGGCCCGGCCGGGGTCTTCACGTTCGGGGCTGTACGCGAGGAAAAAGTCCCGCCCGCACGTCAGGCCGGACTGTTCGAGGATCGGCTGCATCTCCTGCCGCGTTGTGCCGGGGTAGGTCGTGGATTCGAGCACGACGATCTGCCCCTTGCGCAGCACGCGGGCGACCATGCGTGTCGTGTCGAGCACATAACTCAGGTCCGGCTCGTGGTGCGGGCCGAGCGGCGTGGGCACGCAGAGGATGATCGCGTCGGCGTCAGCGAGGCGGCTCTCGCTGCTCGTCGGCTCAAATCGATCCGACGCGGCGAGGGTCGAGGCGAGGTCGTCGCCGAGATGCTTGAGGTAGTTCCGCCCGCTGCGGAGCTGTTCGAGCTTCGCGTCATCAACGTCGTAGCCGATGACCTGATACCCCACCTCGTGCAGCGCGTGGACGAGCGGCAGTCCGACATAGCCGAGCCCGATTACGCCGATCGTCGCGGTGGCGGTTTCAAGACGCTCGCGAAGCTGCTCAGCGGCGCTGGAATCAACGGCGGTGGTGAAGTCATTCATGGCGAAAGTATACATCCGTCGGAACCCGGGCCGCGACGAACGCCGCAGGACGTCCCAGGCGCCGGATTACGACTGTAACAGATCGTCCGGATGCTCGAGCAACTTGACCACGGTGTTGAGAAACCGGGCGCCTTCCGCCCCGTCGACGACCCGGTGGTCGCACGAGAGGCTGAGCGGCATGACCTTGCCGGCGAAGATCGCCCCGTCGCGAGCGAGGACCTGTTCACGGACGCGGCCGGCGGCGAGGATGGCGACCTCGGGGTAATTGATGATCGGTGTGGCGTACAGCCCGCCATATGAGCCGACGTTCGAGATCGTGAACGTCCCGCCGGTCAGCCGGCCGCGATCGATGGTGCGGTTGCGGCACCCGGCGGCGAGTTCGGTCACCGTGTCGCCGATCTCGACGATGCTCTTCTGGTCGGCCCCCTCCATGACCGGAACCATCAGACCGTGCTCGGTGTCGACGGCGATGCCGAGGTTGATCGCGCTCTTGATGAGGATCTCTTCGTTGGCATCGTCGACGTTGGCGTTCAGCGACGGATGCTGACGCAGCGCCTTGCAGGCGGCGGTGATGACGAATGGCAGAAAGCTGAGCTTTCGCCCCAGCACGCCGGCGTATTCCTTGCGCTTGCGGTCGAGGGCGGTGACATCGGCATCGTCAACGACGGTGAAGTGTACGGCGGTGTTGACGGACTGATGCAGCGACTGGGCGATCTTTCGCCGCACCCCGCGCATCGCGATACGCTCGCTGACGCCATCGCGGGAGATCGCCACGTCCGGCGCGGCCGCCTGCTGCGGAGCGGTTGCCGCCGGTGCAGCGCCGCGAGCGGTCGTCGACCGAGCGCCGGCCTGGCCGGAAGCGAAGTTCTGAACGTCCGATGCGGTGACGCGGCCGCCGCGACCGGTGCCGGGCACCTGGTTGATGTCCACGCCGAGTTCACGGGCGATCCGCCGGACGGCGGGGGTGGCCAGGGCCTTGCGCTGTGATGCAGCGCCGTTTTCCGTATCGCGCCGGCGGGCGAACCGTTCGGAGATGTTCAGCTCCTCGCCCATTGCGCCGACGACGGTTCCGGCGTCTTCGCGTTCGCCTTCGGCGGCCTGTTCCTCAAGCTCGCGCGGGGCGGATTGTTGTGACTCGGCCGCCGCCGACCCGCCGGACGAATCACCGGCGGATTCGAACGTCAGTAGCACATCGCCGACGTTGACGATCTCGCCTTCCTGGTGCCTCAGGTCGCCGACGGTCCCGGCCCACGGCGCCGGCACTTCCACAAGGGCCTTGTCGGTTTCCATCTCCGCGAGCGTCTGGTATTCGTCGACCGCCTCGCCGGGCTTGACCCGCCACTTGATCAGTTCGGCTTCGTGCACGCCTTCGCCGAGATCCGGCAGGATGAAATACGACTTGTCTTCCGGTTGCTTGACTTCAGCCATGGGTGGTCACCACAGAGGCACAGAGGACACGGGGGAGATGTTCAAAGCACGCCGAACAGTTCCGTCGCGCAGCACGACGGCCATGGGAGGGTCAGTACACGAGGGCCTCGTCGATGGCGCGGGTGATGCGGTCGGCCTCGGGCAGGTATTCCAGTTCAAGTTTGTAGTACGGCATGACGGTGTCGAAGCCGGTGACCCGCTGGACGGGCGCTTCGAGGTGCAGGAAGCACTGTTCCATGATGCGTGAAGCGATCTCCGCGCCGAACCCGCAGGTGCGGGGCGCTTCGTGAACAACGACGGCCCGGCCGGTCTTGCGAACGGACTGTTCAACCGTGTCCATGTCGACCGGGCTGATGGTTCGCAGGTCGATCAGTTCGATAGATCGCTCGGAGTTCTCGATCGCTTTCATGCACTGAACGACCGGCGCGCCCCACGTGACGACGGTGAGGTCGTCGCCCTCGCTGACGACCCGGGCCTCGCCGATGGGAATCGTGTATTCGTCTTCCGGGACCTCTTCACGGAAGGCGCGGTAGATGCGCTTCGGTTCGAAGAAGATCACCGGGTCGGGGTCGCGGATCGCGCTGATGAGCAGCCCCTTGGCGTCGTACGGCG
>SLJD01000169.1 GCA_007135295.1 Phycisphaerales bacterium | reverse complement strand
GCCTTCGATGCAGCAGGCACCGACCAGATCGGGCTGTTCGATGTGCTCACCCGGGCACTCACCCCATGCGGCGAGGAGGGTCCCGAGGTCACCGCCGCCGACGTTGCCGTCACCAGTGAGGTCTTCAGGGCAGTTGTCCGGATCAGCACACTCGCCCCATGCGGCGAGGAGGGTCCCGAGGTCGCCGCCGCCGACGTTGCCGTCGCCCGTAAGGTCCTCGGGGCAGTCGCCGGTGGACGTGCCGTAGACTTCGATCGGGAAGTCAGGACGGAAGTCATCGTCGCCGACGCCCGTAAGTTCCCAGCCGGATGATGTCAGCGACCATGAATCTCCGGCGACGGTGGTGGGAGCGTGCGGGTCATCGGGATTCGGTTCCATGACGTACGGCGCCCAAGCCGTAGTGTCTTCGTTGATCGCTTGGAAGCTCGCCCAGTAAAAGCCGGGTTCGAGCACGACATCCTCGAAGACAAGATCCGCCTTGAAGACCGGGCGGTCGGTGTTGTCAAGGTTGTCAGCCCCGTTGAACACGCGATAGATGTTGGCCCACTCGACATTTTCTGCGGTTTCGGTGCTGGCGACGATTTCCGAGCCGGGCATGCCGGGTATACCGTTCCAGATGTCCATGTTGAAGCCGTCGAAGGGATGCGGGCCAGGCTCGGAACCGGTTTCATAGAGGTAGAACCGGATGTGATCGATGTCCCACTGGCCATCAACCCAGAACCACTGGGCGCGGCGGTTGTGCGGGCCGTCGCCGACCATCCGAACGCCGGTGCCGGCTGACGAGACTTCCACGCCGGTCATGCTGACATCGGCGCCACCGGCGCCCTCGCCGGGGTGTGTGACCAGTTCACCGCTGTCAAAGAGCAGGTCGCTGGCCGACGCGGCACACGTCAGCGCGAGGACCGATGTGCTCACGAGTACACATTTCATGACTTGTTTCTCCTCTTGTCTTGCAGTATCAGGGGCAGGCCGTCAGCTGTTGACAGCCCGTGTTCACGATGCCCGCCTGCCAACGCCACGCGATCGTCGGCGGACGGCTGAGCGATCTGAAACGGTGATAGATAAATTCAGGCCGGGCGAAGCTGTCCAGCCACCACGGGCACCACGAGGCGCCGCATCCCGGCGATAAGTCGATACACAACGACAACTGGAACCGGCCCGCTCGGGGGATCGAAGCGATTGTGGCTTCTTGACCATGTTCTGCCCTCTCACGCCGAAACCCGACGTGCGAAGCAACCATCCGAGGTGCGCAGGAGGGCGGCAGACCTGAAAACACGTTGGCCGGGCCTGATCTCCAGCACTCTCTGCGATGTCGAAGGTATCTGTTGCACTCGTGCTGTCAATGCTTTTTTGAGCATGTGCATATTCCACGGGTCTTGCAGGCTGCGATACTGCATAAAAAAACGCCCCTGCGGTTGCTTGCAAGGGCGTCGTGTCATGTCCTGAAAGACGGTTCAATACTGCGGCGGGCCCGTTCGGCCGGCGAGTTGCCAATCGCTTACCGGCCGTCTGCGCACTGGAGCGTCACGGTGTAGTCATTGAAGCCGCTGTCACACGGGTAGCCTTCAAAGATTCCGCTGCCGCCTTCCGTCCCGGCCGCCACGAAGACGGCGTGGGTGCCTGTGCCGAGTTCCGCGGTGGCGGTTCCGACCGAGCACGCCGTGTCGGAGTGCCCGAATGTGCCCACGAACTCGAAGCAGTCGTCGGGATTGGCCGGGTTGACCGAGAAGATGGCCACAATGCCGGGAAACTGTGAAACAAGCTCCGCGGTGTACTCGCCGGGTTCACTCACCTCAAACAGGAACCAGTCGGTATCGCGCTGGCCGCCGTCGGCCCACACCGTGCCGCAGATCGTTTCGCCGCAGGCAATGCTGCCGAACTCGAGATCATCGCTGTTGCATCCGCCGTTGTGATCCTCGCCGCACGGCTCTCCTTCCGGCGTGCCGTCCGGCGGGCAGTTCGTTTCGCACGGCTCGATGCCGCACAGGTCGGGGCAGAGGTCTTCTGCAAGGGCGGCACATCCGAAATCCCATTCAAAACAGCAGGCGGGATCGGTTTCGCAGACCGCCGCCTCGCAGCTTTCATCATCACAACCGGCCTGACCCGGCGTCGGCTGGCAGCAGTTGCTGAGTTCAGGGGCGTCACAGACCTCAGGGTCGATCACGCATGACTCGACCGTGGCGACGTACTGATTCTCGCCGCTGTCACAAGGCAGGCCGGTGAAGCCGTTCGGCGCAACAAACAGCCAGTAATCGCCCGGTTGCAGGCAGGCGCTCACGCTTGCTTCGTGGCCGCTGGCGCTTTCAATGACCTCCGCGTGCTCGCAGTCGCCGGGGCCGATGATGAGTGCGACGGCGTCGAACTGCGCTTCAACGGTCCACGTGACCTGCGTCGGCTCATCGGCCACTGTAAAGGGAAACCAGTCCGTGTCGCGGAGTTCATCTTCCGCCCAGGAGGTCCCGCACACGCTGTCGCCGCAAGACAGTTCGGGGCCGAATCCGGGAGAGGGCATGTTGCAGCCGCCGGTCAGCGACTCGCCGCATGGCTCGCCTTCCTCAATGGCGTCGTCCGGGCAGAAGTCGTCCGGACAGTCGCCCCATGCAGCGAG
>SLJD01000201.1 GCA_007135295.1 Phycisphaerales bacterium | reverse complement strand
GCTTCGGCCGGGCGGTCATCGCTCGCCGGCGGCGCTCACTCCGCCGCCGTTCACTCCGCCGCCGCCGCCGGCCGCGTCACCGTCGAGCATGACCTCGACGCCGCCCTGGCCGACCTTGATGCGATCATCATGCTGCGCGTGCAGTTCGAGCGCGGCAGCGGCATCAGCCGCGATTACCGCGCGTCTTACGCCCTCACCGCTGCGCGGGCCGCCCGCCTGCCCGGTCACGCCGCCATCCTGCACCCCGGCCCGGTCAACCGCGGCGTTGAGATCGACGGCGACGTCGCCGACCGCGACCCCCGCAGCGCCGTCCTCGAGCAGACGACCCACGGCGTCGCCGTCCGCATGGCCGTCCTCGACCGCGCACTCGCCTGACCCCCGGCCCCCGGAAGAGACCCCCGGAACAGGACGCCGGCACAGGACGCCGGAACAAGACATCCGACACCGACACACGTCACACGTCACAAGACAGACAACGTACCCCACCGCAAACCTGACCGCCCCACCCGCGGCGGCGGCTGGCGGCAATAATACCCCATGAGTTTTCTGACCCCATGGGTGGCGGCCGGTGCGGCGGCGGTGACGGTGCCGGCCCTGCTGCTGCTGTATTTCCTCAAGCTGCGGCGGGCGCCGCAGCGCGTGCCGAGCACGCTGCTCTGGCAGAAGTCGTTCGAGGACCTGGAGGTCAACGCCCCGTTCCAGCGGATCCGCTTTTCGCTGCTGCTGCTGCTGCAACTGCTCATCCTCGCCCTGCTGCTGCTCGCCCTCGCCCAGCCGCGCGTCGAGGCGGCCGGCATCGCGGTCGATCAGCTCATCGTGCTCATCGACCGCAGCGCATCGATGCGGGCGACCGACGGCGACGGCGGCGGGACGCGCCTCGACGAAGCGAAAGTCCGCGCGCTCGATCTTGTCGACGAGATGGCCCGCTCCCCCGGCACGCAGATGATGGTCATCGAGGTCGGCGCCTCGAGCCGCGTCGTCGCGCCGTTCACCGCCGACCGCCGCGCCCTGCGCCGGGCGATCGAATCGATCGAGCCGAGCGACGAAGAGGCCGACCTGCAGGGCGCGCTCGACCTCGCCAGCGCGTTCTCCTACTCCGAGGAAGAGGTCGAGGTCATCCTCCCCGACGTGCTGCTCATCTCCGACGGCGCGCTCGCCCGCATCGAGACGATGGAGCCGCTCGCCGTCCGCGCCCAGAACTTCCGCTTCACCCGCGTCGGCCCGCCCGCACCGGCCGACGGCGACGATGACGGCGGCGGTTTCGACCCGAACGGCGACGGCGCGTTGGACGAGAACGGCGCAACGAACGACGACACGAATACCAACACAGCGAACGACGGCACAGCAAGCGGCGACGCCGCTGCTCCGGCGCGCTTTGACAACATCGGCATCGTCGCCTTCAACGCCCGCCGCGACCGCGACAACGCCGAGGAAGTCCGCTTCTTCACCCGAGTGATCAACACCCGCCCCGAAGCCGTCCGCACCACGCTGACGCTCCGCGCCGGCGGCGAGACCCTCGCCACCCGCCGCGTGACCATCCCCGCCGCCGACGCCGACGGCCCGGGCGAGTACGGCACGCGGTTTCGCGTCGATCTGCCCGGCGGGGCGCTGGTGACCATCCGCCACAACGAATCCGACGTGCTCGGCTCGGACAACACCGCCGCCCTGGTCATCCCCCCGCCCGCGCCGCCGGACGTCCTCGTCGTCCACGACGGCGGCGGGGCCGACCCGTTTCTGCTCAGCGCGGTCGAGGTCTTCGACCCCGACCCGCTGCGGACGATGACGCTCGACGAATACACCGACTACCTCGACGCGACCGACCGCGAGCCGGACCTGATCGTCTTCGACCGCGTCTCGGCGGCCCTGCCCTCGGTGCCGTCGCTGACCGTCGGCGCAGCGCCGCAGGCCATCGACACGGTCGCGTCCGATGAGACCGGCGGCCAGCCGATCATCAGCTGGGACCGCCAGCACCCGCTGCTCCAGCACGTCAACCTCGACTCGATCGTCTTCGCCGGGTTCGCCGGCTACGACCTGCCCACCCACGCCGACGCCGTCGCCCACGGCCCGGCCGGTCCGGTCATCGCCACCGTCCGCCTCCGCGGCGCGACGCACGCGCTCGTCGGCTTCGAGCTGATGAACAGCAACTGGCCGCGCCACCCGAGCATCCTCGTCTTCCTGCAGAACGTCCTCGACCACATCCGCCAGGACGGCGGGGGCGACGTGTCGATGACGTGGCGGCCGGGCGAGACGATCCGCGTGCCCGTCCACCGCGACGCCGGGACGGTTGAGGTCTCCGGCCCGATGAGCGCGTCGGTCGACGTCACCGGCAGCGAACGCGTGACCCTGCCGATGCTCCGCGAAGTCGGCGTGTACTCCGCCGCCGGCGCCCGCCCGCCGCACGACGTCCTCGCCGTAAGCCTGCTCAGCGACGCCGAGTCGGACATCCGCACGAGCGACAGCGTGACCGTCAACGCCGAACGCGCCACCGCCGGCGCCGTCACCGAACAGGCGTGGCGCGACATCTGGCCCTGGCTCATCGCCGCCGGCCTCGTCCTCCTCGCCGCCGAATGGCTCATCTACGTCCGCCGCGCCTCCATCTAACCCCCCGGACCCCCGGAAG
>SLJD01000132.1 GCA_007135295.1 Phycisphaerales bacterium | reverse complement strand
GGCGACCATGATGGCCGTGTGCAGGTTCGCCGTCTGCCGTACGACATCGTCCGAGGTCCACTCCATGGCGCGGATGAAAAGGGGCGCGGCGAGGAGGCCTCGGCGACCGCGGTGAAGCGTTGCCGGTTGGCGACCACGCGATCCTTTCCGATCCGGTTCAGCCAGGCTCTCGACGCGAGATAGATGGCCCCGTAGATCGAGCCGATCGCGACGGCGACGGTGAGCGCCAGCCATGGCTGCACCAGAATGAGCAGGGCGATGATGGAACCCGCAAGCAGTAGTTGGCTCAGTAGGCGCATCGCGGGCATCACGGCACCAACGATCGCCTGGTTGGTCTCCTGTAGGACAGTCTTAGCGAGATCGCCGGAGTTGCGGTTCAGGAAAAAGGTGAAAGGTCTGCGCAGGTAGTCCGCCATCAGGCGCCGGGACAACTCGTACTGCTGCATGTGCGTGAAACGGGTGATGGCCCAGAAGGTGAGCGCCTCCAGCACCGTCCCCGAGACGAAGACCACGAAGGCGGCGATGCCCAGGAGATACAGGAAGGCGTTGGTGGACGCGAAGCCCAGGCGTTCGAACGCGGTACTGAGCCAGGGGTTGCTGTGAACCACGGTCGGGTCGGAAAGCACCGCGAGGAAGGGCATCACCGAGGCGACCCCCGCCGTTTGCACGAATGCGGTGACGATCATCAGCAGGACGAGGAGAGCCACCTTGGCGCGGTCGCGGGGGTCGAGCAGTCGGTTCAGCTTGAGAAGTGTTTCGCGCATGGCCGTTCAGGTGCTCGGGGCCTGCCGACCGTTCCCGGACCTGCCCGGAAGCGGGGCCTTGAGCGCGGACAATGCCAGGTAGGCCCAGGCCATGGGTCGTGTCGGCTGTTTGCTGACGACATGCGCGAACGCGCCGAAAGCCAGCTTGGGATCGCCTTCCCAGAAGTGGTGGTAGCCGAAGCTGAAGCTGGTTTCGGCGAGGCGTTCGCTGATGCGCGCCTCGGGCGTGCGCTCACCATTCGGGCCTTCCAGCCCCCAGCGAGAAACAGCCTTTTCCACGACGATACGTTCGTAATTCACCCGCGGCCAGCGGCGGACGCAGCCCTCGCCATGCAGGCGATACAGTGCGAGCATCCGGTCCAATTGGTGGATCTCTGTGTGCCACGAAGCACGTAACCAGTAATCGTAATCCTGGCCCCGCTTGAGTTCCGTGTCGAACGGACCCACTGCGTCGATCAGGCTGCGACGCGCCATGACCGTGATGGTGTGCAACAGGGATGAGAAAAGCAGGCGGTTGTAAAGCCACCCGGACCGTTCCGGTACGATCCTCGGCGGCGTTGAGGGGGTGAGCTCGAACTGCGCTCTGAATCCGTGGGCAGGCGGAAAACGCCCATCCCCGTCGGGCTTCCAGACCTGCCAACGGGAGAATATCAGGCCGATTTCGGGGTGCCGCTCCAGGTGCCCAACCTGCGTGCTGAGCTTGCCCGGCAGCCAGACGTCGTCCGAGTCCAGAAAGGCGATGTATTTGCCGCGAGCCGCCTCGAGCCCCGCATTGCGCGCAACGGCCGAACCCTGGTTCTGCTGGATGATGAGGCGCACCCGGTCGCCATAACGGCGCACCCGATCCGGCGTGCCGTCCGTCGATCCATCATCAATGACGATTAATTCCTTGTGCGGATAGTCCTGCTCCAGCACGCTCTCGATCGCCTCTCCGATGTACCGCGCGGTGTTGTAGGAGGGCATGATCACCGAGACCAGCGCACCGTCGGCGTGCCGCAACTCTGGCGCGGTAGAGGCGGGCGGCTCTTGGGTGGCGGATTCCATTAATCAATTGTCGTCATGGCGCGTGTTCGACGATGGTACAACAAGCGGTTGTTTTGTGGTGGGCCATGGAAGTGGCGTTCCGGTCGGTTTGGGTGAGAACACGTTTTGGCGGTGTTACTGTAGAGCTTCGCGAGTGACGAGGAGCACTATCGCCCCTCTCCCCCTTCATCGACTTTCCCGAGCGCCGGTCATGAACAAGCAGCCCCTCAGGATTTCGCGTTGGATCGTTTGCCTTCTGGCATTGCTGATTGCCGTCAGTATTTCAGCACCTTCGTTTGGCGAGGATTCCCGAACATCGGCCGAGGCTACAAATCTCGGGCGACTTGCTGTGCAACTTTCTCCGGGCGAGTTCGGGGTGCTGGAAACGGGATTACCCGATGGCGTGACGCGTTTCTCGCAACTCCTCAGTGGCAGCAGACCGGATGGGAGCACGGCCCCCGCGATCGACACCTGGACTGATTCCGGGCACTGGGATCCGCTTCGCAAGCGCACGTTTTTCATGGGCCTGCGACAGAGCAATCGGTTTCTCTCTCTTGACGCGGTGGCCAATGCGTGGGAGGAGATCAGCCTGGACAGGGGCAATGCACCACCGTTGTTCTGGCGCTTCGGCCATACGTATGGGCGAACGGCGCTCGACTGGAAACGCGGGCACTATTATCGGCTCGACGGCAGCGCCACCCTGCACCGCTATGTGATCGACGAAGAGCGCTGGGAGCGCTTCGACGACAGCCCGATCGGCGGGTACATCTCGATCGAGTGGCATTACGGGCTCGATATGCTCGTGGGTCTCGCCGATCACGACCTCCACGGCT
>SLJD01000440.1 GCA_007135295.1 Phycisphaerales bacterium | reverse complement strand
TCTTGAACTCGATGATGCCCTTGCCGAGACTCCGGCCGACTTCCGGCAGACGCCGGCCGAAGATCAGCAGCGCAACAATGAGAACAATGATCCACTCGTACCCCCCCGGAAAAGCGAAAGCCAACCCGGTTGTCACGGGTTCGACGGCTGAGAGAGAGTGGGTCAAAGCGGGTTCGAGCGGCATGCCGTGGTCCTTCCAGACTGGTTGGCTGCTCAAGGCGTCCGGCGGTGGCGGCAACTGCCAGCCAGACCGCGGGCGTTGAACAACGGCGGATTATAGCCGCCAGCGGCATCGCCGGCGCGGCGATGGATCTCGAAATCGCGTGTGTCAGACGACTTCGGCGATCATTTCGAGTTCGACGGTGGCGTTGAGCGGCAGGGCGACGGACCCGACGGCGGCGCGGGCGTGTTTGCCATCCTCGCCGAAGATTTCCTCGATGAGTTCGCTTGCGCCGTTGGCGACCTTGGGCTGTTCGCTGAAACCGGGCTCGCTGGCGACAAAGACGCCGATGCGGACGATGCGTCGAACGCGGTCGAGGTCGTTGTCAAGGTGGTCGCCGACGACGGCAAGGGCGTTGAGCAGGCACTGGCGGGCGGCGTGGCGGGCCTGCTCGATGTCGGCGTGGGTGGGGACGGAGCCGGTGCTGACAAGCTCGCCGTCCCGCAGGGGAATCTGGCCGCTGATATAGAGAAGGTTTCCGGTCCGAACCGCCGGGACGTATGCCGCGACGGGTTTGGGAGCGGGGGGAAGCGTCAGGTTGAGTTGACGGAGCCGGTCGGCAATCGAGTTCACGCGGTGCTCCTGAAAAAGACTGACCTCAATAGTCCGGAGCCCGGGCACTGGGCGGACTTCCGGCGAGTTGTGGCGGACACGAACCGGCGGCGGGCGCGGCCGGTCCAATTTTTTGAATTTTCCCGGCCTCGCTTGAAATACGCAACACCGCCGATTGGTTGACCGCGTGAGTTGCGGGTGCGTCTACGCCCGCCCAGAGAACGATTGAAGCTTGAAGAAGGCTTTCGTTGGGTGGGGCCACAAGACAGTTGAGCGGCAGTGCGCTGCTGCTCAACGCCGGCAGGGCGGCATGCGTCATACGACGACTGCCATCATCCATTCGCCGCGACGGCGACTCATGCTGCCGCCCGCCGACAACCTGAGCCCAGGCCTGCAGCAGGTCGCCATGTGTCTGACATGGTGACAGGCGGTGCTGGTTGCCGCAGTCGCGATGGCGTCGGTGCTCGGCAGAAGCGAGCGTGGACGTTGGTGCAAAGCCGCGAGCGGGCTCCCCCTTGGCGTTGCTTTGAGAGGCGTGCATCCGGCGTGCTGCGACGGCTGTGGCAACTGCGCTTTGCGTGGTGCGAGCGAACGGGCTTTCTGAATTTCCTTCCTTCTTCGAGCGTTGCTGGCAGGACCGTACGGGGCCTGACGCGGTGTCAGGTTCCGATCGAGACTTCGGGTCTCATTCATACGCTTATTTCAGCAGAAGGAGACAGAATCATGCATGTTTCACGAGGAAAGGCGGGCAGCCGCGGCTTTACGCTCGTCGAGTTGCTGGTCGTCATC
This sequence comes from Phycisphaerales bacterium, assembly GCA_007135295.1. Classification (GTDB taxonomy): domain Bacteria; phylum Planctomycetota; class Phycisphaerae; order Phycisphaerales; family SM1A02; genus SLJD01. Next base: position 1,064 of record SLJD01000440.1, on the reverse strand, counting down.
GCGATCATCGCGTTGCTGATCGGGCTGCTCCTGCCGGCTCTGGCCAAGGCGCGGGACAGCGCGCTGTCGACGCGCGACGCGGCACAGATGAGTCAGATTCACACCGCGTTTGTGATCTACTCGAACAGCGATGAAGGACGATTTCCCCGGCCGGGGTTGATCCATCGCCTGCCGACTGAAACCGGCCCCACGGGAGGCGAGCAGTACATTCCCGGACTGGGGCAGGAAGACCGTACCCAGAACGCAACGGACAACCTGTACTCAGCGATGATCGCCCAGGAGTACTTCAACACGGACCTGGTCGTTGGCCCGACTGAGGTCAACGAGATCGTTGCAGTTTACGAGGACTACGACTACTCGGCGTACGACCCGAGTGCGAGCACCCCGAGTTACTGGGACGACAGCTTTCTGGCGTGGATCAATCTTGATTATGAGCAGACCGGCGAGGCGCTCTGTCACACGTCGTATGCCCACTTGGCGCTGGTCGGTGATCGCGTTCGGGAGAAGTGGCGTGATATTTCGTCATCGGTTGACCCGGTGCTGAGCACCCGGGGCACGGAAGACGGCCAGTTCAGTGGCGATGCATACCGCCTCTCGCCGACGCTGGAACTGCACGGCCCTGACAACGAGTGGCACGGTAACGTCGTGTTCAACGACAACAGCACCCAGTCCCTCAATAACTTCTTCCCGACCGGGGTCGTGATCCGAGTGCCCGGCGAAGGTACTTACCAGGACAACATCTTCGAGGCCTACGGTAACGACCAGACCTATCACGATGCGTGGATGATCATCCACGGTGCCTCGGATTCAGACGGCGAAGAAGTCGATCCCCGCTGGGATGCCTTGCTTGAAGAGATCTGACGAGGAGGCTTGAATCGCTGTGGCCGACACAGAGGGCGGCAACAGTGATTTCGTCAGGATTTTCCATCTAGAATCGACCCGGGCTGGACGTCGCGTCAGCGTCCAGCCCTTTTTCTTTGATTGGCCGCGGATTTCGTGGGATGGGTGCTTCAGCATCGAACAAGGAGCGCAAGTGATGTGTGAATGATTTTTGGCAGGCCGTG
>SLJD01000070.1 GCA_007135295.1 Phycisphaerales bacterium | reverse complement strand
CGCTCACGGGTCGGCCTCTTGCTCCACACGAAGCCGGGATGTCGCCCGACCGGTTTCAGGGGCGGCATTGTACGGGCCGGGTGCCATGGGGCACGCGGGCGCCGTGGTAAGATGCCTGCTCGATGAATGAGGTCCACCCTCGAACCGTACAGCAGCGGCTGATGCGGCCGCTCGCCCCGTCGGTCCAGAAGCTCGGGGCGGCGGTGCTGATCGCGATGCTCGCCGCGTGCCTGCTGACACTGCCGTACACGCTCGGCGAGGCCTCGCAGCCGGGTGACGCGGCGATGGCCGTGGACGATCCGGGGACAGCGGTGCGGCGGTACGCGGCAACGGATCTCGATCGCACGCTGCTGCCGCCGTTCTGGGCGCCGCACGCCGACGACGAACGGGCGAAGATTGATGAAGTTGCTGAACATCGCGACAACGTGCCGCGGGCCTGGATGGGCACGGACGGCCTGGGGCGGGACATGCTCGTGCGATTGCTGGCCGGCGGTGGCATCAGCATGGGAATCGGTCTGAGCGCCGCGGTGATCGCGGTGGTGATCGGCACCCTGTATGGCACGATTGCAGGGTTCGCCGGCGGCCGGGTCGACGCGGTGATGATGCGGGCGGTGGATGTGCTGTACGGGCTGCCGTACATCCTGCTGGTGGTGTTGCTCGCGGTGGCGGTTGACGGCATTTTGGCGAATGTTGAGGGGGCGATCTCGCCCAATCAGCGCCAGTTCATCAATGTTCTGACGTTGCTGGTGGCTATCGGCGGGGTGAGCTGGCTGACGATGGCGCGGGTGATCCGGGGTCAGGTGCTGTCGCTGCGGAATCAGCCGTTCATGGAAGCTTGCCGGGCGACCGGTGTCCCATTGTGGCGGCAGTTCGCGGTGCATCTGCTGCCGAACCTGCTCGGCCCGATCGTCGTATACGCGACGTTGGCGGTGCCGTCGGCGATTCTGTCGGAGTCGTTTCTCAGTTTCTTGGGGATCGGCGTGCGGGCGCCCCTGCCGAGTTGGGGCAATCTTGCCGCCGAGGGGTTGTCGGAGTTGAATACGGTGCGGTCACGGTGGTGGCTGCTGCTCTGGCCGTGTCTGTTCATTGCGATTACGCTGTTGGCTCTGAATTTTGTCGGTGAGGGATTGCGCGAACGTTTTGACCCGCGTCGTCGGGTCGGCCGTGGCTGAGCGGGTTGAAGTAGGCCGGGCCGATAGTGGCGTCCGGCATGATCAAGGGCATATCCATGCAGAATCGGTTTGGTCTCAAGGATTTCGTGTTTCTCGTGCTCCTGCTTGCCATCGGTGGCATGATCCTGCTGAGCATGATGCAGGAAGATCGCGTGTGGGATCAGGTCATCAACATGAACCGCAACATCGAGCGGCTGGAGTCGCAGATGTCGATCATGGAGCGGCGGCTTGAAGAAGGCATTGAGATCAGTGGCACCGCCCCGCGGCAGGCCGGTGAGCCGGTGCAGCGTGACGATTCATGGGCCCGGCCGGACGTTGAAGTCGAATGGCAGGAACGGCCGACGTTCGTCAACGACCCACGCGATGACGAGGAGTACGCCCTCGGCGGCGAATTCATCGAGACCTTCGGCGCCCAGCCGCCGACGCTGACGCCGTACATCTACCGAGACGTCTACGGCCGGTACGTCATCGATCAGGTGGTGGAGACGCTTGGACGGTATCACCCGGAAACCGCCGAGATGACGGGCGTGCTCGCCGAGGCGTGGCAGATGGACCCGGACGGCATGTGGCTGCGGGTGAAGATCTGGGACAACGCGAGGTTCAGCGACGGCGAGCCGGTGACGGCGGAGGACGTGCGGTTCTCGCACGAGGACATCGGGATGAACCCGGAGATCCAGGCCGAGCGGTACCGTTCGGCGGCGACGCTGATCGACTCGGTCGAGGTGATTGATGACAAGGTCATCGAGTTCACCTTTGAAGAGCCGCGATTCAACAACAAGTCGACCGCCCTGACGATCTACGTGATCCCGAAGCACTTTTATGAGGACTTCACGTCCTCGCAAATCAACGAATCGACCGGTCTGCTGATGGGATCCGGCCCGTTCCGGATGCGGAACCTCGATCCGGACAACCAGTATCGGCCGGGCCGGGACGACATCGTGCTGGTCCGCAACGAGCAGTACTGGGGCCCACGGGCGGCGCTGGACGGCCTGCGGTTCGAGATCATCAACGACGAGTTGGCCGAGCTGACCAACTACCGCAACCGCAATGCGGACATGATGCAGCCGACCCCCCGGCAGTTCAACCGGTATCGCGATGACGAGGATTTCACCGCCCGCAACAACGCGCTGAAGTGGTACAACCTTCGCAGTGGGTATTCGTTCATCGCCTGGAACACGTCCCGCGAACCGTTCGACGACGCACGCGTCCGCCGGGCGATGACCCACCTGATCGACCGTGAGCGGATTATCCGAAACATCATGGAAGGCATCGGAGAGGTGGCGACCGGGCCGTTCAACCCGCGGACCGATCAGGCCAACCCCGAAATCGAGCCGCTCGAATACAACGTCGACCGCGCCCGCGAACTGCTCGCCGAGGCGGGCTGGGAACCGGACAGCGAAGGCGTGCTGCGCAATGAGCGGGGCGACCGGTTTTCCTTTACGTACACGGTGCCGTCCGGCGTTGAAGCGTGGGAACAGATCGCCAACTACCTTCGTGATCAGAGCGCTCGCGTCGGCATCCGCTGCGAGGTCGACCTTCGTGACTGGGCCGTCTTCAGCGACATGCTTCGCAACCGTGACTTCGATGCACTGAGCATGGCGTGGTCACTGAGTGCTCCGGAAACCGATCCGCACCAGATCTGGCACTCAAGGCAGATCGGCGGCGGCGGGGACAACTTTGTCAGTTGGGAGAACGAACGGGCGGATGAACTGATCGATTCCGGCCGTCGTGAGATGGATTTTGAACGCCGCATCGAACTGTGGCGAGAACTGCACGAGATCATTCACGAGGAACAGCCGTACACGTTCATGGTCTCCCGGCCGTGGCTCCGGTTCGTCAACAAGCGGACGGAGAACGTTCACACGTATCGCACCGGTCTGGAACGGCCCGAGTTCTTCATGCCGCTCGATAATCAGCAGTCGCCATTCTGAGCGACCTCACTCCTTCCGCCGAGCCCGGGGTTCCGACCCGGCGGTAACAGGTCACCATACATGGTTTCGTATCTGATTCGACGACTGCTGCTGATGATTCCCACGCTGCTGGGGATCACCTTTCTGGTGTTCATGCTCATGGCGCTGGCGCCGGGCGGGATCGGCGCGGGCCTGCAGATGGCCGACGGCGAAGCCGACGCCGAGGAACGTGCCGCGCAGGAGGCCTACCTGGAAGACCGGTACGGCCTGGGTGATCCCGCCGTCGTGCAGTACGTGCGGTGGCTGAGCCGAATCAGCCCGGTCAAGTTCGGCGTTCGTGACCAGGTCAATCCGGCCGGGGACCTGATCCGCCCGCCCCGCCCCATCGACGAGCCGCCGCTCTGGGACTGGTATGTCGATGACCTGCCCGAAGCCGATCCGGTGGCGTTCGAGTTTGACGCCGATCACGGCCGGGTGGAACGCGACCGGATCTTCCGTCGGGCGCACAATGATTATTCGCGGCAGCGGACGAATTTTGTCGTCGCCCGCCTGAGTCTGCGTAACGCGCTGGCCGAGTACTGCCTGGAAGTCGACCTCGAACATCTGGTCAGCGGGGACGGGGAAGTGGATTACCGGCTGCTCGGACGGACGGAGCCGGACCGCACGGCCGAGTCGTGGCCGGCCGTCCAGGAAGCGGGCGAACGTCTGATTGACGTGTATGAAGAAAGCAGCCAGAGCCAGCGCCGGTTGCTCGCGGTCTTCCTCGCCCAGCCGTATGAAGAGGCGGGTTTTACGATCATCCCCGGGTTCATGAGCGTTGCGGCGCCGGACCTTGGCGACTCGTTCAGCCGGGGCCAGCCGGTGGTGACGCTCATCCGCGACCGCCTGCCGGTGACGCTCATGCTGAACCTGATTGCGTTTCCGATCATTTATCTGATTGCCATCCCGAGCGGGATGCTGGCGGCGCTGCGTCGACGGCAATGGCCGGATGTCGTGCTCGGGCTGCTGTTCGTGGGGCTGTGGTCGATCCCAATCGTGTGGGTCGGCGTGCTTTGCGTCGGATTCATCGCCAACGATGAATACCTCGGCTGGTTCCCCGTGGCGGGAATCAGCGACAGCAATGCGGAGAACTTCACGTTCCTGCCGCAATTCACTGACGACGGCTGGCACCGAGGTGTGCTGCTGGACACGCTCTGGCACATTACGCTGCCGATTCTGTGCATGGTGTACGGCGGGTTCGCGGTGCTGTCGAAGCAGACGCGGGCGGCGATGCTCGACAACCTCAACGCGGACTATGTGCGAACCGCCAAGGCCAAAGGCGTGGCCCGCCGCGACATCATTCTGCGGCATGTGTTCCGCAACAGTCTGCTGCCGATCATCACGATGTTCGTCACGGTGTTTCCGGCGATGCTTTCCGGATCCGTGGTGATCGAGCAGATCTTCACGATTCCGGGGATGGGGCGGCTGGTGATCGAAGCGATCAACCTGCGTGACCGGGAAGTCATCCTCGCGGTCACCCTGATCATCGCGATCGTGAACATTACGGCTTTGCTGCTTGCGGATGTTCTCTACGCCCTGGCGGACCCGCGAATCTCGTTCAGTTAACCTTTGCCGCCTTCGTTAGAAAGCGGCTGCCTTCAGATGACCTTATGAATGAGCACGTTCCCAAGCCCGAGCACGAATCGACCGGCGCCGACGGTGCGGATTCCGCGACCGGGTCCGCCCCCGCATCGACGCAGTCGTCCGCACCGGGCGGCGCAGGTGGCGGCGGACCGAGCGCCGGTGTGCAGATCATGCACGGCCATCTCAGAAAGGAAGCCAAGGGCTTCTGGGAAGATGCCTGGAGCCAGGTAATTGCCCGCCCCGGCGCGGTGATCGGCATGATCTGGATCGGGATCGTGGCGTTCTTCGCCGTATTCGCGCCGGTTGTTGCCAACGGCCACCCGCTCGTACTGGAACATCTCAACGCCGACGGGCAGGTCGAGTCATGGTCGTCGCCGCTGCTGCGAAACCTGACATCGGTGGACGTCATGCTGCTCATCGGCGGCGTGTTCGGTCCGCTGCTCGTGTTGCTGCCGGGCCGATCGGCCCTGATCGACCGGATCGTCAAGTCGGTGGTGTTCGGTCTTGCCGGCGGTGTGGGCATCTCCGCCATGACCGTCGGTTTACCGACACCGGTCGGTGATGCGGCGTTCACGACGTGGCTGCTCGCCCTCGCCGTCGGGACAGCGGTTACGGGAACGGCCATCGGTCTTTTGCTTCCGGGAGAGGCCAAGCGCAGCGAGCGGCTGATGACGTTGCTGATCATCGCGCTCCATGCCGGCGTGATCGTCTTTCTTGCTGAACGAATTGCGGTATACGCCGATCAGCGCGCGGTCAGCGACTTTGTGCGATCGATGGAGCGACGGGACGATTTCGCGATGTGGGGCAGCATCGCGGCGGCGGTAGTCGGCACGCTGCCCCTGCTGTTCGTCCCGTTTCTCGGGCGGCTTTATCAGCGGATCATTCCGCTCGCCGCTGTGGCGGTGCTTGCCGCGACGGTGACGACGCACTGGTGGATGCCGCCCATGGCGTCATTCGATTACACCGAGCGTGAACAGATCGGCGAGGTGGCGGCAACCTACACGGTGATCCCCTACTCGCCGAACCAGCGGCACATGGAACTCGACGTCCTGCCGCCGCTCGCCACGGCGCTCGATTCCGACAAATACATCCCGCCGGAAGGCGCTTCGAGGGACGATTACACGCCGTTCGTACTCGGCACGGACAGCAGCGGGCAGGATCTGCTGTCGCAGTTGATTCACGCATGCCGACTGTCGATCTCGATCGGGTTCGTGGCGACGGGGATCGCGACGCTGATCGGGGTGACAATGGGGTCGCTGATGGGGTACTTCGGCGGCTGGGTCGACATGCTGCTCTACCGAGTTGTCGAGGTCTTCATGGCGATCCCGCTGCTGTTTCTGCTGATCGTGGCGGCGGCGGTTCTTCCTCGTAACATCTACGTTATGATGGTGCTCATCGGCTGCGTCACGTGGACGAACTCCGCCCGGTTCATCCGCGCCGAGTTCTACCGGCTTCGCGACCAGGATTTCGTGCAGGCGGCCCGGGCGCTGGGGCTGCCGCTGCGACACGTGATGTTCCGTCACATGCTGCCCAACGGCGTCACGCCGGTGCTCGTCGAAGTCTCCTTCGCCGTCGCGGTGGTCATTCTGTTCGAATCCATCCTGAGCTTCCTTGGATTGGGCCCGGCGGATCAGGCGAGTTGGGGCAAGCTGCTGTCCGAAGCATTCGACTCGGTGGGTGACTTCATGTGGTGGCTGGCGATGGCGCCGGGCTTCGCGATCTTCCTGACCGTGCTGAGTCTGACGCTGGTCGGCGAAGCGATGCGCGACGCGATCGACCCCAAACTCAAGAAAGCCGCCAATGACTGACCGTCAGCCGTCTGTTTGTTTTCGACCCTGTTGTCCGGCGCCACGCTCATGAGCCAGACCACGACCGAGCCCACGACGAACACGCCGGCTTCGAAGAACCCACGTCCGCTCTTTGAAGTCGCCGACCTCGCCGTCTCGTTTGACATGGGGCCCGATGAAGCCCGCGTGCAGGCGGTCGACGGCGTGAGCATGACGATCCACCCGCGGCAGACGCTGGCGGTCGTCGGGGAATCTGGTTGCGGCAAGTCCGTCACGGCGATGAGCGCGATGCAACTCGTCCCCCGCCCGCCCGGGCGGTTCGACCGCGGCTCCATCCTCTTCGAAGGCCGGGATCTGCTGTCGCTGACCGAGGAGCAGATGCTCAAGCTGCGGGGCAAGGACATCGCGATGATCTTCCAGGAGCCGATGACGTCGCTGAACCCGGTGTACACGATCGGCGACCAGATTCTCGAAGCGATTCTGCTGCACCAGGACGTCACGCCTGAGCAGGCCGTCGAAATCGCGATTAAGTCCCTTGATGACGTCGGCATTCCGAATCCGAAGGAACGGCTGTGGGCGTACCCGCATCATTTCTCAGGCGGGATGCGGCAGCGTGTCATGATCGCCATGGCCCTCGCCTGCCAGCCGAAGCTGCTGCTCGCCGACGAACCGACAACCGCGCTCGATGTGACGATTCAGGCCCAGATCCTTGATCTGCTGCGCGATCTGCAGCAGACGCGGGACATGGGGATGATGCTGATCACGCATGACCTCGGTGTGGTGGCGGGAAATGCTGATGTCGTATGCGTCATGTACGCCGGCCGCGTCGTCGAATACGCCAACGTCTTCGATCTGTTCGAGCGGTCGTACCACCCGTACACGCGCGGGTTGTTTAACTCGATCCCGAAGATTCACGAGGACAAGGTCCGGCTGACCACGATCGATCAGATCATCACGAATCCCGACGAGTTCAAGCGCCTGCCGGGGTACGACAAGGGCATCGTGCCGTGGTGGCCGACGATGCCCCCGCCGGATGATCTCGCCACCTCTCCTGAAGGTAGCCAGTACATCCTGCACGAGATCGAGCCGAACCACTGGGTCGGATGCTGGCGGACGGAATACCTCGAATCGCACCCCACCCGCCGGCCGGACCTGACATTCCGCCGGGAAGAGGATGCTGAAGACCCGAACCGGCTGATCGCGGGAAGCGACCCAATGTCCGGGTAAGCCCCTGCTTCCCCGCACGTTACGACCGCGAACCCGACTTCATATCGAACCGCTGTGATCGCTTGAATCATGATGATTCCGTTCAGTTTTTCCCGCGGATGGTCGATGTCCGCGGTACGATGCTCCGAGCGCATCAGAAAAACTGGTCATTTCGCAATCACTGTGGAGCTGAATCATGAACGAACCGATCACACGCTGGAGCCGACGGTCCGGGGTCGCCTTGATGGTCGCATGCGGCGTCATGCTGGCATCCTGTGAAACGACTCCGAGCGGCTCATCGCCAGCGCAGGCCGACGCGACGTCCTCATCCGGCGGAGCGCACACCGCCGCCCCGGGCGCGGCCGATGGCCACCACGCTGATCTGATCAATGAAGTGGGCACTGAGCTTGTGACGGCTGACGGCGAATCGGTAACGAGCAGCGAACTCGCCGACAACCAGTACGTCGTGCTGTATTTCTCCGCCGGCTGGTGCCCGCCGTGCCGCCGCTACACCCCGTCGCTCGTCGAGTTTCACGAAAACCATTCCGACCGTGGCGTGGAAGTCGTCTTCGTCAGCAGCGACCGTGACGCAGACAGCATGGCCGAGTACATGGACGACGCTGACATGCCCTGGCTGGCTGTCCCCTACGAGCAGATCGACGACTCCGGACTGAAGTCAAAGTACGAAGTCCGGGGTATCCCGCGCGTCGTTGTGCTTGATGGATCCAATGGAATCGTTATGGACAGCAACGATGTCAACCGCAACGAGATCCCCGAGCGGCTGGCCCAGATGCTCGACTGACGAACTTGACTGATGAAAAGACCTTGACAGGGCAAGGCCGACGCCAGGCCTCGCCAGATTTCACAGCAGAGATTGCTCAGCTGCGCGAGTTCACGCCGATTTCGGCACCGTCGCGTCACCGAGCATCTCTGCTTTATCTTTGCGCCCCGCACGTCATATGGAGATGGCGAGCTCGGAACGAGCCATCCGGGTGCGCTACAGGTGTTCGCCAATGCGTTCCAGGAGCGAACGGGCGTTCGCGTCGTCAAGCTCGCCGGGCTTCCAGACGATGCCGAGGCCGCTTTCCTCGTACCGGGGGATGATGTGGAAGTGCACATGGTCGACGGCCTGGTGGGCGGCGGGGCCGTTGTTCTGCAACACGTTGTAATCGCTCGCCCCGGTCGCGGTCATGACCGCGCGGGCGATGCGCGGCAGGACACGGCCGATCGCAGCGGCGGAGTCATCGCTGAGTTCGTGGAGCCGGGCTTTGCGCTCCTTGGGAATCACCAGGGTGTGACCGCGGCTGAGCGGGCCGATATCCAGGAACGAGAGCACGTGCTCGTTCTCGTAGACGCGATGGCACGGAATCTCGCCGTCCAGAATCTTGTCGAAGACCGTCATTTCGTGTGTCATACCGCAAGTGTACCCGTCCGGGCTGCTGGCGGCGATGAGGTAAACCGTCACCCCGGCCCGCCGAGGGTCAGTTCCTCTTCATCGGCCCGGTGTTCGCTGGCGGGGTCGAGGCGAAGGTATCGGCTGAGATAATGCACCGCGATGTACGCCGGCCCGGTGTCGATCAGCGCGCAGCCGAGTTTGAATGCGTAGTTGCTGAAAATCAGGGCGAGCATTGCGCCGGCTGCGATCTCCCCGGCGAGAAACGCCGCCCCGAACGTGATGCCGATCACCGCCAGCGAGTCAACAAACTGACTGACGACCGTCGAGCCGTTGTTGCGAAGCCAGAGATGCCGGCCGCCGGTCACCTTCTTCCAGAAGTGAAACAGATACACATCGCAGAACTGAGCAGCCATGTAGGCGACCATCGAGGCGAGCACGGCTCCCATCGTCGTGGCATACAGAATGCTGAACAGTTCCACGTCGCCTTCGAGTGACGTGCCATCCGGCAGGCCGACGGGTGTATCGAGGGACAACACCTGCCACGGCGGCTGTTCGTCGGGCGAAACGGCGGGCAACTGCATCGCCAGCCACATCGTCGCAATGATGAGGATGTTGACGAGCAAGCCGACCCAGACGACAAACCTCGCCCGCCGCTTGCCGTACAGTTCACTGATCAGATCCGTGCAGAGAAACGTCAGCGGATACGGCAGCACGCCGACTGCAACCATCAGGGGTCCGAGTTGCACGAAGCGCGTCAGGCCCATGATGTTGAGCATCGCCATCGCACCGATGAAGATTCCGGCAAGGACCAGAAACACGCGTTCCCGCCGCGCGTGCAGCACGGACGCTTCAACAGGGTGCAGGTCAATCGACGAGTTGCGGCTGGCCATGGCGGATGGTCATGGTAACCACCGCGCCGCTGCCTGCAAAGACGCCGGGCTCAATAGGTATTGCGTTTGCGGAGGATCGACGCGTTGAGGTCGAGCGTGGCGAGGTGTTCAGCGACGCGCTGCCCCGCCCGTCCGTCGCCATAGGGGTGATCGCGTGGCGGAGAGGCGTTCTCGATGGTGCGAAACGCGTCATGCAGGGATGCAGTCTGCCCGTGTGTGACATCAATCACGTTGCCACTGCGCTGCCGGCCGGCCTGTCGGTCACCGACGTTGATTGCCCACACGCCGAGCGCAGCCGCTTCGATCAGCCCCGCACTGGAGTTGCCGACAAGCCCCTTCGCCCGGCGCAGCAGGCCGATGAACTGTTCGCGCGGCATGTGGTCGATGCGCGGAACATCGAGATCTTCAATCGCCTGGACGATGCCGGACCGGCCCGGATCGTGGTTCGGCATCATGGCGAGAACGCGGCCGTGCTCGCGGGCGACGGTCAGCAGTTCGACCGTGT
>SLJD01000083.1 GCA_007135295.1 Phycisphaerales bacterium | reverse complement strand
TCTTCGAGGGCGAGCTGGGCGTCGATGAGTGTCTCAAGCCGCCTGGCTTCTGAGTCGTTCGTCCGCCGCCGCACGTCGCGGATCTCTTCCTTGGCCAGCTCGTACTGCTCGTGATCGAACAGCCAGCGGGCGAAGGCGATGCGCGCGTCGGTGTTGTCGGGTTGAATCGTGGCCTTGAAGTGCTCGTACAGTTCCTCGAACGTCGGTTCAAGCGTGACGCGGCTGACCGCTTCTCGCGGGAACCGGGTGGGAATGCCCCGGATTTCGAGGACAACATATTCGAAATCGTCCTCAAGCAGAATCCCCTGCTGCTCCCGGCCGGTCTGCAGCAGCAGCCGCGCCCGCTGGCCCGGCTCGGGGTGGTAGAGCTCGGTCACACGGCGGACCCGACGCTTCGTGAAACTCTCAACCTCGTCGTCAAGCGTCCGGACGACAATCACCTCATCGTCCTCGAACTCGACGTAGCCCATCTCCGTCCGCTGGCGGCTGACCTCGATGATCACGCGGCGGGGCGGGCCGTCGTCTTCGTCCGCGTCGTACTCGATGGTCTCGGATTCCTCAGCATCCTCCGCGTCCGGATCCCCCCCGGACTCCTCAGCCGGCTCGCCCCATTGCTCCCGGACCGGGGCGGGCAGGTCGTCCGGCGGCTCGACGCCACCGCCCGACGGGCTGTCGGACGGATCATCCGCCTTGCCCGCATCGGGCGGGCCAGCCGGAGGGTCATCTTCAGCACTGCTCCATGCGGCGGCGGCCGAAGCGGGCGACCAGCCGGCCACGCCGACCGCGCCGCCAACCAGCAGCGCAGCGCCAATCAGCGAACACAGGGAAACGATTGTCAGTCCGGTGTGGATTCGAATCACGGGGCCTCATTGTGGCCAGAAACATCGCGGCACGTCAATGTTCGCATTGATCGCGAGCCGGTTCCCCATCCCCGATCAGAACCCCCGCCCACCGGAGCACCAATCATAGCAGGGCGCCGATCAGAACCGGCCATCGGTCGAATCGAGGGGACGCAATGCGTCACGGAGACCGATGTTCGCGGAGGCGGTGTCGCAGTTCCATGAACTGCCGGCGGTGCGGCTCTCCGCCGAGTTCCGGGTCGCGGTGCCTCAACCGTTCGATCCGCGGGAGAATGCGGTCGACGTTCCGGTCGACGCGTTCGAGCACTTCGAGCATGCGGCGTTCGGCGAGCCAGTAGGCGTCGTCGCCCTGCTCCTGCCGTGAGGCGGCGATGCGGCGGTAGATCGTCATGGCCTCGGCCAGATTGTCCGCCCCGCCGATGCTGAACAGCGCCTCCGCCCGGCCGAGCATGACATCAAGCGATTCGCCGCCATCGCGCAGCGCGTCGTACGCCTTCAGCGCCTCCTCGCCCCGGCCGGCCAGGCGCAGCGCGTCGGCGTGATGCAGACGAACGCGGCGGGAGTCGTCCTCGCTTTCCTCAATTGCATCACGAAGCAGTTCCGCGACCGGCAGCAGGTGGCTGCGGGCGAACTGCCGGGCGTCATCGTCGCGGCCAGCAATGGCCAACTCTTCAGCACGTGCTCGAAACTCCGCGTGCATCGTCTCCAGCACCGGCCGGGCGCGGTCCGCCCGGTCCGCAGCGAGCGCCTGCAGCAGATCGACGGCTTCGGACTCGCGGCCGACGAGCCGCATCGCTTCGATGCGCAGGCGCAACCAGTCGGCGTGGATCGACGGGTGCTGGTGCACCTCATCGTCTTCGGCGCGATCGAGCACGCGCATCGCCGCCCGGCCGTCCTCGACTTCGAGGTGGCCTTCGGCTTCGAGCAGCATGAGGCGGAGCAGCGCCCGCCGGGCGTCGCGCGTCGGCCGGCCCTCGGCGCGTTCGATCATCCGTTCGATGCGACCGCGGATCTGCCCGGTCAGATCGCGCAGGGCCCGGGCTTCCCGGCTGCGCGACGAGACGCCGGTTTGCTCCGCGAGCCGTCGCCGCTGCACTTCCGCCCGGCCGATCTGCGCTTCGAGCCAGCGATCATCGTCGCGGCTGATGGATTCATAATGCGCCTCGGCATCGTCGAACCGGCCCGCTTCGATCGCGCGGTGGGCGGCCAGCAATCGCCAGCGGTTGATGTTGGCAACCATCGTGTACCGGTCGAGCAGGAGGTTCAGCGCGTCATCAAGGTGCGCTTCATCGACCCGACCGGCGCGGTCGCCGGCGTCGCGCACGGCCTGCCACGCGAGCGACACAGCCGCCTCCATCGCACGCTCCGCGCCAGGGACGGCGGAGTGGTCGCGGGCGATGGCGTAGAACAGGCGCGATGCGCCGATGGCGTCGCCGGCCTCGGCACGGTGCTCGGCCAGCCGCATCGTGGCGGTGACGCGGGCGGCGTCGCCAAGGTCGTCGCGGTCAGCCGCCCGGCGCAACAACCGGCCGGCTTCCTCGTGATCGGGCTCGTCACGCCGCATGAGCGATTCCGCGCGGGCGAGCGTGAACTCAGCCGGCAGCATGTCGAGCGCGTCATCGCCGGCCGGCGCGATCGAAGCCAGCCGCTGCATGACCGCCGGGCGGACGGTTTCATCGCCGTGGCCGGGAAATGACTCGTCGAGCAGGGCGAGGTGCGCTCGATGCGCCGCGTGCCAGCGATCGTCGCCGACCCGCTGCGAAGCCCGGAGCAG
>SLJD01000256.1 GCA_007135295.1 Phycisphaerales bacterium | reverse complement strand
GCCGAGGGCGTGGCCGGTCATGGACTTCGTCGAACTCATGGCGAGTTTCGACGCCGCCTCCCCGAACAGTTGCGTGACGGCGTGGACTTCAGCCGCATCGCCGAGCGGCGTCGAGGTGCCGTGGGCGTTGATGTAATCAATTTCATCAAGGTTCAGTTCGGCGTCGAGGACGGCCTTTTCCATGGCGGTGCGGGCGCCGACGCCATCCGGCTCGGGGGCGGCGATATGGTAGGCGTCGCCCGAGCTGGCAAATCCCTTGACTTCGGCATAGATGGTCGCGCCGCGGGCTTTGGCGTGCTCGAGTTCCTCGAGGATGAGCACGGCCGCGCCTTCGCCGAGCACAAAGCCGTCACGATCCCGGTCAAAGGGGCGCGAGGCGCGAGCCGGGTCGTCGTTGCGAGTGGACAGGGCCTTCATTGAGGCAAAGGAACCGATGCACAGCGGGGTGATAGCGGCTTCGGCGCCGCCGGCGAACATGACCTCCGCATCACCGCGCTGGATGTACTGGTATGCGTGCCCGATGGCGTGGCCGCCGGTCGCGCACGCGGTGGCGGTGGATGAGTTGACGCCCCGCAGATTGAACTGGATGGAGACGTTTCCGGCGCACGCGTTGACCATGAGCTTGGGGACGATGAACGGCCCGAGCTTGCGAGGGCCACCCTCGATCATGCGGATGTGTCCCTGCTCGATGGTGTCAATGCCGCCGACGCCTGAACCGATCACCACGCCCCGGCGGGTGGGGTCGCCTGACTTGAAGTCGATGCCGCAGGACTCGGCGGCTTCGATGGCGGCGTAGAGGCCGAGCACACAGAACCGGTCCATGCGTTTGACTTCGCGGCCGTCGATGCGGTCGGTGGGGTCCCAGTTGCGGATTTCGCCGGCGATTCGGACGGGCCAGCGATCATCCTGTTCGAAGGCGGTGATGGTACTGATGCCGCTGCGCCCGTTGATGAGCGCATCCCACAACTCACCGGCAGTAAGCCCGAGGTTGGTTACGGCGCCGAGGCCGGTGATAACGACTCGTCGTTGCTGTGGGCTGGTCATGACAGCGTGATCTTCCCCGGATGGGATCCCATGGCAGCGTTGCTCGTGCTCCCTCCCACGCGGCGCTGGCAGTCAGGGGTGGGGGCGCTGCCGTGAACGCGTTCAGTTGTCGCCGCCGACCGCGGATTTGATGTAGTCAATGGCCTGGCCGACGGTCTGAATCTTCTCCGCCTGCTCGTCTGGAATGGACGTTTCGAACTCGTCCTCGAATTCCATGACCAACTCGACGGTATCCAGACTGTCCGCGTTGAGATCGTTGGTAAAGCTGGTCTCCCGGGAGATCTCGCTTTTTTCCACGCCCATCTGCTCAGCCACGATATCGATGACCTTGGCTTCGATCTCAGCTTCCGTCACGGTAGTGTCTCCTGGAACATGTGGGCAGCCGGCCGCGCCGGCGATGCTCAGCACTATAACGCGAATCCGATCAGGTGCAAACCAACGCCGGGGATCAATCGGCGCCCGCGGCAGCGGCTCATCCTGGACCTGTCGGCCGGGCCGCCGATCGGCCCGCTTCCCTTCAATTTACGGGGCGAGCCCGCCGTCGACGACCAGCACCTGGCCGGTGACATACCCCGCCAGATCCGAGGCGAGGAATGATACGGCATGGGCGATTTCCTCGGGTCGGCCAAACCGTCGCGCGGGCATGCCCTTGATTGCCTCATCCTTGACGGCCTGCGGCAAATCCGTGGTCATATCGGTTTCCACAAAGCCCGGAGCGACGACGTTCGCGGTGATGCCCTTGGGGCCGAGTTCCTTGGCGAGCGTCTTGGTCAGGCCGACCAGCCCCGCCTTGGCGGCGGCGTAGTTCGCCTGCCCGGGATTGCCCATCAGTCCCGTGACCGACCCAATGTTAATGATCCGGCCGAATTTGCCTCGCATCATCGGCCGCGCCGCCGCCCGGCAGGCCACGAATGCTGCCCGCAGATTGACCGAGAGCACATCGTCGAAATCCTCGTCGCTCATCCGCATGACCAGCCCGTCGCGCGTGACGCCGGCGTTGTTGACGAGGACATCGAGCCGATCGAAATCCGTGACGACCTGATCGATCATTGCTGCGACGGCCTGGCTGTCTGAAACGTCGCAGGGGCGGACCTCGGCCCGTCCTTCGCTGGCGTCGATGGTGCGACGAACCTCTTCGAGTGCTTCCTGATTGCGGCCGACAAGGACGACCGTCATGCCATCGGCCGCAAGCCGTTCAGCAATGGCTCGTCCGATGCCCCGGCCGGCCCCGGTGACGATGGCAGTACGCGAATCGATGTCACATCCTCCACAAGCAATCGTAACCCATCGGCCGGCCGATCAATCAATGTTGATGCAGCGGCGGCCATGGAAAACAGTCCATAAGAAAAGCCCGCCAAGCGGCGGGCTCTGGATTGTACTGATTGTCTGGCGATTGCCAACTGCGGTGATCGGTCAGCCTTCCGGGCTCGGCCCTTGTGGCGGAGTGGGCGTCGGCCCGTCGCCCGGAGGCGACACGGGTTGCGGGCCGGGCTGTGGGCCGCCGGGCTGCCCGGACGGATCATCCCGATCGTCCTCGATCGATCGATCGTGCTGAGGCGAGTCGAGGTCTTCATCGCTCTGCTCGGCCAG
>SLJD01000066.1 GCA_007135295.1 Phycisphaerales bacterium | reverse complement strand
GAATCAATGACGACGCCCGATCAACGTTGCCCGCGGTGACCGCCCGCATCTTGCCGGTTTCAAGTTCGCCAAGTCGCTCCTCGCGGCTGCGCAGCAGTTCATCGAGTTCCATTTCATATTCGCGCTCAAAATTGCTGATGGTCCGACGCATCGTCTCCCCGAGGTCGAGCCGGTCGAGCGCGTTGAGCAGGTCGACGCCTTCACCGGACAACTGGCTTCGCTGCATCGCGCTGAGGCGAAGGAGCTTGCGTTCGAGGGCCGGCCACTGCTCGAGTTGATCCTCGGTCAACTGAAGCTGGACGTCCTCGTAGAATTCGCGGGTGAGTTCATCGCGGGCTGACTGAACGTCCTGGATCGGTTCCATGATCGTTTCGAGAAGACGCTGGGGGTCGTCGCCCTCGACATTCTCGACGGAACGAGTCATGGCCTCACGCATGCCCTCGACGGCTTCGCGAACGCCCTGGCCATACTCTTCGATGAGCACTTCGATGACGAACCGCTGCTCGTCGTCAAGGTCGAGGTAGTCATGAAAGACCACCATGTCCCGCGGCGTGACCTCGGGGTGGAACGCCCGGCTGAAGCCGCCGGATTGACCGGCGCTGGTCGCTGTCAGGGCACCGGCTCCGAGCAGGGCCAACCCCGCCAAACCGGCACGGAACGAACGCGTCGTGAAGGATCCGATCATGGACTCAGTCCTCCTCCTCAGGGAAAAACAGTGGTGCAGCATGGATCGCCAGACTCGCAAAAAATCTCAGAAAACCATCGGCGGACGGTCCGCCCCTCTCACCACCGACGCCGCCGATTAAGCATTCGACACGTGCTCAACGGTTCGATAGCCGATTTATGGCATCCGATTGCGAAAATGTCGGCTTCCCAACTCGAGGAGATCGGCGGTTCAACGGTTATCGCGCCTTGGCGACCTGCCACTGCGCCGACCAAGCCGGACCTGTCGCGGCGATCCTCCCGAGACGCGTTTCCGAAACATCCAATGAGCAGCCGGGACACGGCTCATTGATTCTGATCGGCTTCGCTGCTGCCTGACGCCTCCTCAGCTTCCACGGCGACGGCCGCTGCGGGCTCCAGTTGCTCCAGATCCCGGGCCGGCTGGAAGTAAAGCCCCGGGTCGCGCTCGGCCAGGGCGTCGTACGCCGGCACGCCGGTGAACCGGATGGCCTCATCGCCGCCAGCCACCTGTTTATTGAAGGCGTCGACAATTGTTCGAACGCACTCGATCTGCACTGCAATCCGGACTTCCATCGGTGTGACGTGGTTGGTGACGGTTTCGGTCAGAAACGCCTTGGCTCCCGTCGCCGGGCCCCATTCGACCCGGCTCAGCCCCGCGGGCGTATCCGTCACCCGTCGCCGCATGAGGTCGAGGCCAATTGTCTCGTTCATCGACGAGACGGCAGAACGGATCAGCGGACGGTACTCCGAGCGGCCGGCAAGCGTCCACGCCAGCGTGCCGCCGAGGTTGCTCGTCTCGTGAAGGTCGAAGGCGATGTCAGCATCGACATCCTTCATCAGTTCCACGATCGCCCACGCGATCTGTTCCGTCGGGGCCCCGTCCTCCACGCCGGGCCAGACGCGGTTGAGGTTGCGGCGTTCCCGGCCGGGCAGCGTACGGCCGCTCGGCCCTTCGTACTCCTCCGGGTCTTCGTCGTTGTAATACCGGGTCAGACTCCGGCGAACGCCGTAGACGAATTGCCGCTCGCCGCCCGCGGTGTCGTACGTCAGGACGCGGTCCTCCGGGGTGACGGCCAGCGGATTGCCGTATGGCACGATGACGACCCGGCCATGCGTCACGACGGCACGCTCGACGATCAGGGCCGCCGCGAGGATTCCGGCTGGCTCGCTGGGGTGATTGCCGCCCAGAACAAACAGCGTCCCGCCCGGATCGTCGCCTTCGAGGAAGTAGACCGGCGTGTCGGCCGGCGTGTCGGCCAGCGGCGGGTGATAGTCGCTGATCCACCCGACCGATGTCACCCCCGGGCCCGGAATGATGTCATACTCGGGGGCGTCGCCTTCGGGCAGCGACGCGGCTGCCGGCGATGCCAGCGCCATCACTGTACAGACGGCCAGGGCCGTGACGACCACCGCACGCCGCAGGCTCGAACGCTTCATCATCATGGTCATGTTCACCTCACGCGTTGATGATCCGGCTAGCACCGGGTACGCCGATGACTGTACCACATCAGCCGACAGGTGGCAGCAGCATACGCAAAGGTGGTTCGGATTCGCTTGGGTGATCCGCTAGCTGAGTTGGCACGGGCGGAATGCCGGGGCGAGCAGCCCGATGATCATTCAAGACACGCTGTCCGGTGGAGCGACCATCCCCGGGCGGTGTGGCTGAAGCGAGGAAGGGGAAAGCCACCCAGGGGACTCGAACCCCTGACCTGAGCTTTACGAAAGCTCCGCTCTACCGACTGAGCTAGGGTGGCGAAAAGTCGATTCGGAAAAGTAGCAAACCCGCCGACCCGAGGCAACGCCGGGATCGAAAAATCATTTTCCGTCGCAACCGGTCCGATCAACCGTCCCGATCAGCGAAGCTGCGGCCGGGGCAGCAGATCCACCGCCGTCGAAGCCGGGCGGTTCAGCGCTCCGTGCAGTTCCGCCGCCGCCTCCGCGACGGCGCCGG
>SLJD01000315.1 GCA_007135295.1 Phycisphaerales bacterium | reverse complement strand
GTCTGGTCACCTACGCCGTCGACCTGCCGGTGACGGTGAGCTCCGACGCGGAGTCGACCCAGCGGATCGCCCGGTCGCGGATCGTCGGCGGCGTGCTGGAGACGGAACACGTCCGCGCGTTCGAGAAGACCTACCGCATCCGCAACACCTCGGATCGCACGCGAAGGATGCTCGTCGAGCACCCCGCCCGGCCGAACCGCGAACTCGTCGAGCCGGCTGAGCCGCTTGAGCGCACCGGCGACCTCTATCGCTTTGAAGTCGAGCTCGATGCGGACATGAGCACGACGCTGGCCGTTCGCGAACAGCAGCCCGTACGCCAGACCATCGCGATCGGCACGCGGTCGATCGACACGCTCGAACAGTACGCCGCGTCGGGGCGGATCAGCGACGCCGTCCGCGAGGCGCTGGGCGAAGCGATCGACATGCGGCGGCGGATCAGCCGGATCGAGGAAGAGATCGATGCCGTCGCAGACGAACGCGAGCAGATCTTCGGCGATCAGGACCGCCTCCGCCGGAACCTCGAATCCGTCGGCCGGGACTCGTCGATCGGCCGGCGGTACATCCGCCAGCTCGATGAGCAGGAAGACCGGCTGGCGGAACTGCGCGATGAAGTGGCCGACCTGCAGGCCCGGCATGCGTCGGCCAAGGCGGAACTCGAAGATTACCTCGCGGACCTGACCATCAACGAGCGGTGGTGACGGCGGCGAAAGGGCGCGTGGTCGTCATGCCCGCGGAGGCGGGCATCCAGCGTGGCGCAGGAATCCTCCTGCGGACACTGGATGTCCGCTTGTTCTCGTTCCCTCCGTGTTTCATTCCGGCGCGCGTCAGCCGTTCGAGTGGTCGTAGACGCCCCGGCCGGTCTTGTCGCCGAGCCGGCCGGCGGCAACAAACTGTCGCAGCAGCGGGCAGGGGAAGTACTTGTCCTGCCCGAGCTCGTGGTAGAGCACCATCATGATGTCGTGGCAGACGTCGAGGCCGATGAGGTCGGCAAGGCGGAGCGGGCCCATCGGGTGCGCCATGCCGAGCTTCATGATCTCGTCGATGTGCTCGGGCTCGGCGACGCCTTCCATCCACGCGTAAAACGCCTCGTTGATCATCGGCATGAGGATGCGGTTGGAGACGAAGCCGGCCCGGTCGTTGGCGGGCACGGGCGTCTTGCCCATCGCCGTGGCGAGTTCGATCGTGCGCTGCGTGGTCTGTTCGCTCGTCGCGAGGCCGCGGATGACCTCGACGAGCTTCATCACCGGCACCGGGTTGAAAAAGTGCATGCCGATGACGCGATCCGCCGCGTCGCCGACGCTTGCGCCGAGGTCGGTGATGGAGATCGATGACGTGTTGGACGCGAGGACGACGCCCTCGCCGAACGTCTCGCGCATCTGCGCGAAGATCTTTTTCTTCAGGTCGGCGTTCTCGGTCGCGGCCTCGACGGCCCAGTCGGCGTCTTTCGCCTCCGCCATGTCGGTCTGGTAGGCGATCCGCTCTCGGGCCTGGTCGGCCTGCGCCTGGGTCATGCGCTCCTTTTCGACGTTCCGGCTGAGCGTCTTGTGGTGGTAGCCGGCCGCGCGGTCGAGCTGATCCTGGCTGACGTCGATCTGGTGCACCTGAAAGCCGGCTGACGCAGCAGTCAGCGCGATACCCGAGCCCATCGTCCCGGCTCCGATGACAGCGATCGATTTCACATCAGCCATGCCGACTCCTCCATTCGTTCGGGGGTGTGCACGTGTTCGTGGGCACGTGTGCATTGCGGGGCGGCCATCCTACCCGCCGCGGCAATGGCTGAAAAGACACATCGCCCGGGCGTCGTGTCAGCAGAGGCTGCTCGCTGGTTGCAGCAGCTGGATGCCGTTCCCGTTGCCGTTCCGGTGGCCGTTCATGGCCGCGACGTCAGCAGCACGATGCCCAGGACGACCAGCGGGCCGAACGTGAACAGCCCGCCGATTGCGAGCATGAGCCAGTTTGCCGGCCCCGGCCCCGGTTCGAGCAGCGCGTGCGACGGGTCATCGGGATTGACGAAAACCGTCACTTCCATCGTCGCCGGGTAGATGAAGATCAGATCCTCGACCTGTTCGCGGTTGCTCGACTGCGTGCCGGCGAAACTGATCCGGTCGTTCTGGTGCGTTCGGCCGTCGAATTCGTATTCGTAGACGACGCGCGGCTCGTACAGCCCCTGCCCGTCGGCGCCCGAGCCGGAGGCGGGGATGACTTCCGAGGTGATCACCGTGCCGGAAACGGTCGGCCAGTTTTCGCTCGCCACCGCTTCCCGCCACAGCACCACGCCATAAATGAGAAAGACCCCGCCGGCGGCGGCGAAGATCAGTACCACCGCGACGGTCCCGTTGGCCCGGCGTGAATGGCGGCGGTGCGTGGTCCGACTGTCGGAGGAAAGTGCCGCGTGGTTCATGATCATCGCCCGCCCATCTGCTCCACCCATCGGCGCTCCCCCCTTCCCCCGGGGGCGGGGTCGGAGGCGGGGAGCGCCGGACGACGGCCGTCACGCCGCCCCGAGACTCGCTTCGGTCGGCAGCGTGTCGACGATGTTCCGGACGATTTCGTCGGTGGTCTTGCCCTCGGCCTCGCCTTCGAAGTTCAGCAGGCACCGGTGCCGCAGGGCCGGCAGGGCCACGCTGCGGATGTCTT
>SLJD01000220.1 GCA_007135295.1 Phycisphaerales bacterium | reverse complement strand
TCGTCCCCAACGCTACCCTGAACCGATCCATGGCCACGCCCACCGCGCTGACAATCGGCAACTTCGACGGCGTCCATCGCGGCCACGCCGCCCTCGTCCGCACCGCGCGCGAAGCGGTCGGCGACGACGGGCAGGTCACCGTCCTCACGTTCGATCCACACCCGATCAGCATCCTCCGTCCCGACGCCACCCCGCCGCGCCTCTCCACGTTTGTACAGCGCGCCGAATACCTCCGCCGCCTCGGGGCCGATCACATCGTGAAACTCGTTCCCACCGCCGAGTACCTCGCCCAGTCCCCGGAAGAGTTCATCACGTCGATCGTCGACGAGCATCGGCCCGACGTCATCGTCGAAGGGCCGGACTTTCATTTCGGCCGCAAACGCGCCGGCAACGTCGACACGCTGCGCGAACTCGGCCGGTCGCTCGGCTACCGGACGATCATCATCGACCCGATCGACGTCGCCATGTCCGACCAACTCATGGTCCGCGCCGCCAGTTCGATCATCCGCTGGCTGCTGCTGCATGGACGTGTCCACGACGCCTGCCTGCTGCTCGGCCGGCCGTATGAACTCGTCACCACCGTCGAGGCTGGCGAGCGGCGCGGGCGGGAACTCGGCGTACCGACCGCCAACCTCGCTGAGTCCCCCTGCCTCATGCCCGCCGACGGCATCTATGCCGGGAGGGCCGAACTGCCCGACGGCACGATCCATCCCGCGGCGATCAGCGTCGGCACGAAACCGACATACGGCCGTCACCCCCGGCTCTGCGAAGCGCACATCATCGGCTACGATGGAGAGGTCGATCAATACGGGTGGACGATTCGACTGATGTTCGACCACTGGCTGCGCGACCAGATTCCCTTTTCCAGCAGCGACGCGCTGCGCCAACAGATCAATCGCGACATCTCACGCACGAGAACCGCCGTCCCGGCGGCCGCTTCCGCATGAACGCCTACGAATCCAACACCACGCTCGACGCCGTCGCCGACCGCATCCGCGCGGCCGACCGCATCGCTCTGTTCACCCACGCCAAGCCGGACGGCGACGCGATCGGCTCGCTGCTCGGCCTGCGCCGCGGCCTCGAACAGGTCGGCAAGGCCGCCACCGCGTGGGTCATGGGCCCGCTCGAACCGAACGTGCTCAGTCTCGCCGAAGACACCCCTCTGCACCGCATCGAGGACGGCGCCCCCGACAATAAGTCGGCCTGCGGGCCCGGCGGCGGGGAGCCCGATCTCATCGTCATCGTCGACACCGGCTCGTGGGCGCAGCTCGATCCCGTCGCCGACTGGCTCGCCGCACGCACCGACCGGGTCGTCTGCATCGACCACCACGGCCAGGGCGATCCCGACGTCGCCGCCCACCGCGTCGTGGACGTCAACGTCCCGGCCGCGACCGTTCTCGTCACCCGCCTGCTCGATGCGCTCGGCGTCGAGTTGACCGGCGGGCCGAGCGGGATCGCCGAGCCGCTGTTCCTCGGCCTCGCCACCGACACCGGCTGGTTCCGCCACGGCGTCGCCGAAGTTGAGACCTTCCGCCTCGCCGCCCGGCTGCTGGAATGCGGCGTCGACAAGACCCGGCTCTATCAACTCGTCGAGGAAACGCACCGCCCGCAGCGGCTGGCCATGCTCGCGCAGGCGCTCAAGTCGCTCGAATACCTCAACAACGGCGAAGTCGCCGTCATGTCCCTCGCCCCCGAGGATTTCTCGCTGACCGGCGGCGTGCTCGAGGAACTGACCGGCATGGTCAACGAACCGCTGAGCGTCGACACCGTGCGACTGAGCGTCCTGCTGACCCAGACCGAGCCCGGCCGCACGAAGATGAGTTTCCGCTCCAAGCCGGCCGCCAACGGCTCGGCCGCGTCACCGTCCGGCACGCCGACGGCCAGCGAACTCGCCGCCCGGTTCGGCGGGGGCGGGCACACCCATGCCGCCGGCGCCCGCGTTGACCTTGATGTCGAACCGGCCCGCCACGCTGTGCGCGAAGCACTGCGCGACAGCGCCTCACCCCGCGTCGACACCGCTCGCCACGCTCAACTGCCGGACCCATCGTCCGAAGCGTCGGACGAGTCTGCATCCGGGTCGTCAGGGGTATCTTCAGGATCGTCTTCCGGGTCGACTTCCGGGGGCTGAGCGGGGACGAGACTTCGCACGTCGACGGTGTAATCGAACTCCATGTACCGGCCGATGTACGGCGGATTGTCGAACACCCCGCGTTCAATGCGATCGAGGTTCGGCTGGAGTTGCGGGTGCACCGCGCCGCGCAGGCGCATGAGGTCAACCGTCCGGCGCTCATCTTCGCGTGTCAGCGCGCGAAACTGCTGGTTGCTCAACTCGACGACGAACGGCCGGCCAAGCTCGACACGGTTGTGCGGGTCGACCGCCTGCAGCCGCACCCGGCGCCAGTGACCGTCGACCGCCCCTTCGACCAGCACGACGTACCAGTCGATCGGCTTGCGGTATTCGCGGTTCATCCGCTGCGCCCACCGGCCGAGCGAACGGACGTACGCCTCGTGGCCTCGCTCGATCGCCGCCGCGGCCTCTCGCTCCGCCATGGCGTCTTCGAACGCGTTCTGCAAAGCGGCAAGCAGCGCCCGCGGGCTGGCGTCCGGCTCGGTCTCATCGACCCACGCCGGCTCCGGC
>SLJD01000050.1 GCA_007135295.1 Phycisphaerales bacterium | reverse complement strand
TTCGGGGGCGGCGTGGTCCTGCTCGGGATCATTCAGCAGATGGCGACCGGATACGCCGCCGGCCTCGAAACCTTCATCTACGGCAAGACGGCTTCGATGCTGGCACGCGATGCGCAGCTGATCGCAGCGGCTGCGGTCGTCATCGCGGTCGCGTGCTGCCTGCTGTTCAAAGAGTTCGAACTGTTGTGCTTCGACCAGGAGTTCGCAGCCTCCCAGGGGCTGCCCGTCCTTCTGCTCGACGTCGTCATGCTCGGCCTCGTCGTGGGCGTCACGGTCATCGGGCTACAGGCGGTGGGACTCATTCTCATGGTGGGGCTGCTGATCCTTCCACCGGCGGCCGCACGATTCTGGACGGACCGGCTCAGCCTGCTCATGATGATCGCAGCCTTGATCGGAGCCTTGAGCGGCGTGTTCGGAGCGGCGGCCAGCGCCCTCGTGCCCCGCCTGCCGGCTGGTGCGATCATCGTGTTAACGGGCGGCGTGTTTTTCCTGATCAGCCTTGTGGCCGGCGCGAAGCGCGGGCTCCTCGTGCGTCTTGCGGACCATTGGCGGCTCGCGCGGAGCACAGCCTTGCAGCATCTGCTGAGGGCCATGTACGAATCCGCCGAGGCTGTCAGCGGGGGGGACGCACGGGTCGGCCAGGCGGTGGGGGCGGATCGCGATACACTCCTGGCGATGCGGTCGTGGGGGACGCGGAGCCTGAAGAAGTTGATCCGCCGGGCGATTCGCCGTCAGCTCGTTCAATCCGATCATCGCGGGCGGTATCGGCTGACCGAGATGGGACGCCTCGAAGCCGAACGCATCGTACGCAACCACCGGCTGTGGGAGTTGTACCTCGTCACGTATGCGGATGTGGCGCCGGGTCAGGTGGACCGTGATGCCGACCGGGTCGAACACGTGCTGGGCCCGGAGATCGTGGCTCGCCTGGAAGCGCTGCTCGAGGCCGGCGCGAAACCGCCCAGTTCAGTACACCCGGCCGGTGTCGTTTCCGAGTCGCATCCGTGAGCGGGGAACGCGCATGAGGACGCTCTACTGACAAGCGGTGTGAATATGCAGTGGACACCCCTGGACACGGACATTCTGTTGGCGGGCATACTCAGCGCGGTGGCGTGCGCGATCCCCGGCAGCTTTCTCGTGCTCAAGCGGATGAGCCTCATGGGGGACGCGATCAGCCATGCGGTCCTTCCGGGCCTGGCGATCGCGTTCCTGGCGACGGGCAGCCGCGACAGTGTCACGATGTTCGCCGGTGCGGCTGTGGCGGGCTTACTCACTGCGGTTCTGACCCAGTGGGTCCACCGAGCCGGGCGCGTCGAAGAAGGGGCGTCCATGGGCGTCGTGTTCACGCTGCTGTTCGCGTTGGGGCTCGTGCTCATCGTTCGAGCGGCCGACCACGTCGAGCTGGACCCCAGTTGCGTACTCTACGGGGCGATCGAGCTGACGCCCTTGGATCGCGTGACGTTCCTCGGATTCGACATGCCGAGGGCGGTGCGCGACCTGAGCGTCGTCTGCGGGCTCAATCTGCTCGTGGTCGTCACGTTGTTCAAAGAGCTCAAAATCGCCACCTTCGACCCCGACCTGGCCACGACGCTCGGCATCCACGCGGGTTTCATGCATTATCTTCTCATGGCGCTGGTGGCTGTGACGACGGTAGCCTGTTTCGAAAGCGTGGGCAGCATCCTCGTCGTAGCGATGCTCATCGTGCCGCCCGCAGCCGCCTACCTGCTGACCGATCGGCTTGGTCCGTTGCTCGTATTAAGCATCCTCCTGGCGACTCTGTCGGCGACGCTCGGGCATGTGTCCGCCATCACGCTGCCCGCGTTGGCGGGATACGCAAGCACGAATACGAGCGGCATGATCGCATTGGCTGCGGGCCTGCTGCTGGTCGGCAGTCTGCTTCTCGGCCCGCGTTACGGACTGGCCAGCCGTGCCCTGCATCGTGCGCGTCTGCGCATGGACGTGCTCTGCGAGGACATGCTGGGGTTGCTCTGGCGGGTCGAGGAGCGTGCGGGCAACCCGTCGCTGGAAAATTTGTTCACGTTGATGGCCGGTGCCATCGAGGCCGGGGGGGTGTCGCGACGGATCGCGGTCCGCAAACTCGTTCGCAACGGCTTTGTCCGACGCGAGGACGGGAACCTTTACCTGACGCGTCAGGGTCGCCAAAAGGCCCGCACCGTGATCCGTTCGCACCGGCTTTGGGAGCGTTTTCTCGAAACGCAGCTGCGGCGCCCGGCCGAGCGTGCCCATGAGTCCGCGATGCAATTCGAGCACGTCACGGATGAGCGGATGCGCGAGGCCCTGGAAGAGACCCTGTCACCCGGGGCAGGCGGATCGTACGATGTCGCGATCCCGGACGAGCCGTCTTCTTCGGAGGAACGGCACGAAACGGATTGACTCCGCGTGAAATCTTGTCACACTGTGCACAGCGCCTCGAGGTTTCGGCGACGCCGGGCCGATGCCCGGTAGAATGGCCGTCCGGACAGATGGGACATCGTTCGAGAAAAGCCGAGGCACAGAAAAGCAGAGTAGATGATCATGGACAGCCCAACACAGAAATCAACACCTGCTCCAGGGGCGGCTAAGTCTCAAAGTAATCCGCCCGCCAGGACGCCGGTCAGCTATCCCGATGAGCCGCGGCGCGA
>SLJD01000181.1 GCA_007135295.1 Phycisphaerales bacterium | reverse complement strand
TATCGGATCGGAGTGCCTCATGACGGCTGGTGGGACGAGATCCTCAACAGCGACGCGCAGGACTACGGCGGGAGCGGACAGGGCAACCTCGGCGGCGTCGAGGCGGCCCCCGTGGCTGCACACAATCAACACGTGTCGCTGACACTGACGTTGCCGCCCCTGGGCATGATCGTGTGCAAGCCTCGACGGGAAAGCAGGCCGACATCCGGTGAATCGGGGGGCGGTTCCGCGATGACCGACAGGACGTGAATGCACCATGCGGGACGATCACCTTGTCGCGACATACCGCGTGCAGCTGACGGCTGACTGGGGGCTGAACGAGGCGGCCCAGGCGGCGGACTACCTCGCTGCGCTGGGTGTCTCGCACGTGTACACCTCGCCGTGCCTGCAAGCTGTCGCGGGCAGCACGCATGGCTACGACGTAGTCGATCCCACGCGCGTGAACGGGGAGCTCGGCGGAAGGGATGCCTTCGCGCAATTCGACGAAGCGCTGAAACGTTCGGGCCTCGGCTGGGTGCTCGATATCGTGCCGAACCACATGGCTGTGGCCGGGCGGGCGAATCCGTGGTGGTGGGATGTGCTCGAAGAAGGCCGACTCAGCCCCTATGCCTATTATTTCGATATTTTCTGGCTACCCACCGACGATGCGACGCACGAAATCGTCCTCGTGCCGGTCCTCGGCGAGCCTCTCGAAAAGCTCGTCCAGGGCGGTGCGATCGAGCTGGCGCGGGACGGCGGGCGCGTGCTCGTCCTCTATTACGAGCACGCGTATCCGCTCTCGCCCAAGACATTGGCCGAGCTGATGGAACGGACCGTACGGCCGGGCCGATGCCCGTCGCTGATCCCGATCGGTGTCGACTTGCGGCGGTTGCCGCGTCCCGAACCGACCGACCGGGACGGGTGCCTGGAAAGGCGCCGCGTGAAACAGCAGATTTATGTCCGGCTCGAACGGATGTGCCGTGAAGAGCCGAACGTCGCGGTGGCCATCGATGCGCAGTTGGCCAACCTGAACGCGGACCGGGCGGCACTGGCGCGGCTGCTCGATCGGCAGAACTATCGGCTCGCGTTCTGGCGCACGTCGCAGCAGCGGGTCGGGTACCGGCGTTTCTTCGATATCGACACGCTCGTGGGGCTTCGCGTCGAAGAAGAGCATGTCTTCGAGGAGGTGCATCGCACGATTTTCGAATGGGTCCGCGAGGGGCGGCTCGACGGGCTGCGCGTCGATCACATCGACGGCCTGGCCGACCCGCAAGGGTACCTCGACCGCCTGGCTGTGGAAGCGCCGGAGACGTGGCGGATCGTCGAGAAGATCCTCGAGCCAGGCGAATCGCTTCGCACGTCATGGCCGGTGCACGGAACGACGGGCTACGATTTTCTCAACATGGCCGGCGGGCTGTTCATCGATCCCGCTGCCGAAGGGCCCCTCACGGAGTTCTACCAGCGCTTCACCGGCCGCAACGTCGATCCGGAGAGATGCGTAGCCGACAAGAAACGGCTTGTCCTGCGCGCGAGCCTGGCCGGCGATGTGAAGCGACTGGCCGAGCTTCTGAACGCCATCGCTTCGCGATATCCCGCGCACCGGGATCGAACGGTAACCGAATGGGCGGACGTACTTGTCGAGCTGATCGCTGCCTTTCCGGTCTACCGCACCTACGTCTGTCCTGAACGCGGGGCAGTCGAGGCCGAGGATCTTCGCATCGCGACGCTGGCTGTGGAAACCGTTCAGCGACGGCGCCCCGATTTCAACGGCGTTCTGCTGTCTTTCATCCGCGAGCTGCTGACGCTCAAGATCCAAGGCCCGCGGGAAAGCGCGTTCGTCACGAGCTTTCAGCAACTGACCGGCCCGGCGATGGCCAAAGGGGTCGAGGATACCGTGTGCTATTGTTTCAATCGGCTCGTCGCCCTCAACGAGGTCGGCGGCGATGTGGGCCGTTTCGGGGTCTCGCCGACCGAGTTCCATGCGTATTGCGCGGAGATGCTCGCCCATTGGCCGAGGACGATGCTGGCCGACTCGACGCACGACACGAAGCGCAGCCTCGACGTGCGGGCACGGCTCGATCTGCTCTCGGAAATGGCGGACTCCTGGGCCGAGGCGGTCGATCGATGGGCCGCGCTCAATGCACGCCACCGCTGCGACGGGATGCCCGACCCGAACGACGAGTACCTTTTCTACCAGACGCTCGTGGGCGCCTGGCCGATCGATGCCATGAGAATGACCGCCTACATGCACAAGGCGGCCCGCGAAGCCAAGGTCCATACGAGCTGGCAGGACCCCCAGCCGAGCTATGAGCAGCGGCTTCAGGAATTCGTCGTCGGCGCAATGGGCGACGGTGCGTTCATGGCCGACGTGCATGCATTCGTCGCGCCGCTCATCGCGATGGGGCGTATCAATGCGCTTGCGCAGACGCTGTTGAAGCTGACGGCCCCAGGCGTGCCGGACATCTATCAGGGCTCGGAGCTGTGGGACTTGAGCCTCGTGGACCCGGACAACCGACGGCCCGTCGACTACGCTGCCCGGCGGCGTCTGCTGGATGAACTGCGATCGCTGAAGCCGGATCAGGTGTGGGAGCGTGTCGAAGAGGGGTTGCCCAAGCTCTGGGTGATTCATCGGGCACTTGCACTGCGACGGCAGGCCCCGGAGGTTT
>SLJD01000087.1 GCA_007135295.1 Phycisphaerales bacterium | reverse complement strand
GGTCGGCATGAACTGGTCGGCATGAACAGGTCGGCGCTCGGCCCGGAACCGCTCGCCTTCCGCATGACCGGCGCGAGCACGTCAGGGCGCGGCGTCGATCAATTGAAGTTCGAACTGTTCGACGTGCGGGACGTCCTCGACCACACCCTCATAGAACACCGCAATGCGCTGCTCGCCCTGCCGCTGGTACATGATGCGCTGCGGATACGCCGCCGCCTCCCGCTCGAAGATCACCGCGTG
Source organism: Phycisphaerales bacterium (assembly GCA_007135295.1). Lineage (GTDB taxonomy): Bacteria > Planctomycetota > Phycisphaerae > Phycisphaerales > SM1A02 > SLJD01. The sequence goes on along the minus strand of SLJD01000087.1, from coordinate 2,408 downwards.
CTCGCTGCGGTCGGCCCGCGCGAACCGGTCCGGTCTCGCCCGGCCGCCGGGTGAACGCAGCAGCTCGGTGATTTCGCCCCGCGCTTCGATCCGCAGGTGCACGCGCTGCACCGTCTCGCCGTCGCCGTCGTCGTCCACCCGGCGGTGGACGCCCTGAAGAATCCCCCGGTGCGGGCCGGACCAGTTCTCCACGATCTGTCTGCCAGCCGCTTCACCCGCCCATGTTCCGGCAAGCCAGGCGAGGTCGCGCAACGGATCTTCCTCGGGCGCCGGTGGCTCGTCGACATACGTCCGCATGCACCCGGCCATGAACACCGCCAGCACCAGCGCCATCACCACAGTGGGGTCGACCGGAATGCCGGCCTGTCGCCCGATCCATTCGACGGGCGGCCGCACACGGCGACGCAGTGCTCGATTCAGGCGCTGTCGATCAACTCGTCTCATCTTCGGTGTACATCGTTCAAATAGAAACGCCGCGACCCGAAGGCCGCGGCGTCTGGTGAGCGTTCGTAGTGATCGGCGTTCCGATCAGGCCCGGCGTCGGCGGGTGCCGACCAGGCCAGCCAGCCCCAGCAGCGCGAGTGCGCCCGGAGCCGGAATCTTGTGGAACGTAATCTGCACATCGCTCCACACGTGCGTGGGTGACAGTGTGCTGTCCCAATCATTCGTGAATGAGAAGGTGAAGCTGTTTTCACCATCCTGACTGATCGGGGAGTCGGACCAGATGAGGTGCGGACCACTGTCGTAGTCGCCGTCATCCGTCGAGCCGCCTCCCTGGAAATCCCAGTCATAGTCACTGGTCGTGCTGAATCCGCCGAACGACGTCGAGTCGCCGGTCGGATCGTCCACGGTCATGCGCATGTCCGAGGCCCACGCGCCGCTGTCGCCAACACCGTCAACGGTGCCCGCGAAGCTGAACCCGACGATCGGGAACTCGTTCTCGGGCGGTGTAATCGTGAAGCTGGCTTCGGTCACGCCGCCGTTGGCGAGACTGTCCAGATGAAACGCGCCAAGCGTATACGTCTGGTCCAGCGCCGGGTCATGCAGGTCCGCGTTGGCCATGCATGCGGCTCCGAGCACGGCGGTCGTCGCCGTCAGAGCCAGTGCGTGCTTTCGTTCAACCATGTCTTTCTCCTCTTTCCGGGAGTTGAGTTCAGACGAACCGTTTCCCGACTGCCCTTCCCGGGCCAGCAACAACAGTTTGCACAACACCATTCTGGCTGCCACCCCCCGCCGTTGCAAGACTCTTTCTCTAAAAATGATACATTTTTTACTCTTGTCAACCGTCTCGCCATGACGGGGAAACCTGCCTGCCCGAAGCGAATCCCCCCTTCCGTCCTGCCTTGCCGCCCGCCGGGTCGGCCGTATCATGGGCCGTTCAGCCGTTGGCCGCGGCCGGTCCACCCCGACCTCGGCCGTTTTCGAAAATTCATCCCGTTTCATCGAGGCGACTTCCCCATGTCACGACCCAAGATCAGCATCATCGGAGCCGGCAACGTCGGCGCGACCTGCGCCCACTGGGCGGCCATCAAAGAGCTCGGCGACATCGTCCTGCTTGACATCCCCGACAAAGAAGGCGTCGCCCAGGGCAAGGCCCTCGACCTGCTCTGCTGCGGGCCGATCGAGCGGTTCGACGCGAAGATCACCGGCACAAGCGACTACGCCGAAACCGCCGGCTCGGACGTCGTCATCGTCACCGCCGGCCTGCCGCGCAAGCCCGGCATGAGCCGCGACGACCTCATCGCCACGAACGTCAAGATCGTCAAGTCCGTCTCCGAAGAGATCGCCAGACACGCCCCGGAAGCGGTCATGATCGTCGTCTCCAATCCGCTGGACGCCATGGTCTACACCGCCTGGAAGGCGTCGGGCTTCCCGACCAACCGCATCATCGGCCAGGCGGGCAATCTCGACGTGGCGCGCTTCCGCGCGTTTCTCGCGATGGAGCTCGGCGTGTCGATCGAGGATATCCAGGCGCTTCTGCTCGGCGGACACGGCGATGACATGGTCCCGCTGCCGCGCTACACCAGTGTGCACGGGATCCCGATCAACCAGCTTCTCTCGGAAGAGAAGATCAACGCCTGCGTCGAGCGGGCCAAGGTCGGCGGCGGGGAAATCGTCAAGCTCATGGGAACCAGCGCGTACTACGCGCCGGCTTCGGGCAGTGTGATGATGGCCGAAGCGATCATCCGCGACAAGAAGCGCATCATGCCGTGCGCCGCGTACTGCGAGAGCGCCTACGGCGTGGGCGAAAAGGGCGACGGATACTTTATCGGCGTGCCGTGCGTCCTCGGCACCGGCGGCATGGAACGCGTGATCGAAATCGATCTCCAGGGAGAAGAGAAGACCCTCATGGACGAGTCGATCCAGCACGTCAAGGATCTCGTCCGGGTCGTCCGCGAGACCTTCCC
>SLJD01000376.1 GCA_007135295.1 Phycisphaerales bacterium | reverse complement strand
GCGTGTCGACCACTTCAGCGAGTGCATCGACCGCTTCCACATCGCCGGCCTGCCCGGAGACGACGATCGAACGATCGTCGGTGCCGGGAATGATGCGGGTGGCGGCGACCTGGCGTGGCGACATGAGGGCGCGCATTGCTTCGATTGCGGCGGCCGGGGCGGCGTGTTCGAGCACGATCATCCGAACCGTCCGCTGCGACTGGTCGACGGAGGTGTGCTCATCGGCGCCGTCAATTTCGCGGAGCAGTTCGGAGGCCTCATCAATGACGGGATCGCTTCCGATCAGCGTGATCTTGCTGAGGTCCTCGATCGGCATGATCGTCGGCCGTCGATCGTTGTCGAGGTCGTTGAAGAGTTGATTGAGCCGTTGTTGGGCTTCCTGGGGCGAGATGCGGACGAGGTCGAACGTGCGGATGCTCCGCGTTTCGTCCGGAGCCGGGACATCGAGGATGTCGAGTGTTTCGCGCAACTGCTGTATCCGCCGCGGCGCGCCGCGAGCGACGATGGAGTTCGTGCGAGCGTCCGGGGTGATGCGGAGCCCCTCCATGCGGTCTTCCTCGATCTTCCGCTGCTCGCCGCCCTGATCGAGCACATAGCGTTCGACGCGCTCGGCAATGAGCGACTCGAGCGGCCCCATGATGTCCTCGGTGGTGGTGTGTTCGAGCCGGAAGATCTGCATGGCGCCTTCGGGATCTTCTTCATCGAGTTGCTCGATGATGCTCAGAAGGCGCCGGACGTTGTCGGCCGTTTCGGTGATGAGCAGGGCGTTCTGTTCTTCCATGGCGGTGATCGCGCCGTACTCGGCGACGAGGGCGCTCAGCCGCTCTGCCATGGGGCGGGCCATGGAGATTTCAAGCGGGCGGACGACGGTCGTGATCTCCTCGCCAGAGACGTCACCGGGCAGTTCCCCGAAGAACGTCGGCACGTTGGCCTTGGACATGTCCCGAAGTTCGCGCAGGTAGAGCATGTCGTCACTGACGCGGAGCATGACGCCGCGCGCCTGAAGGATGATGTTGAGGACGCGCATGGCGTCTTTCATCTCGTACGCTTCAGGTGAGAGAAAGTCGACGGTGCCTTCGGGAACGTCGGTTTCCTTGACGACGGGCAGGCCGGTGGCGCGGGAGAAGAAGTCGAGGACTTCGTCATAGGTCGCGCCCTTGAAATTGAACCGGATGGTGTTCTCGCCCTCGGCATCGAGCGACTGCCCCGATTCTGACGCCCCCGCTCCGTCATCGTCGTCACCAGCCCGGGCGAGCGGTTCGAATTGCACCAGCCCGGCAAACATGGCCGCGGCGAGCAACCCGACGAGCATGTGAAATCGCATCCTGCAGACCTCCAGCGTCTTCGAGGTAAATCCGGCTCCGCCGGCATGGCGGCAGTTTACCGGGAGACCGGCTCTCTGTCGTTCATTGTCCGGCCGACGCGAACAAGGAACCGTTGATCGTCAAGTTCAAACTCGGCGGCGTCACCGCGAACAGCGAGCAGCCGCGCTTCGTCGAGCGACTCACCGGGTTCAAGGCGACGCGCATCTGAATTGCCCCGGCGCAGCCAGACCTCGGCATCGGCCGTTCCTTCAATCACGCCGGTCAGACGCCACTCGTTGTACGGGAACGGTGGATCGGGCTCTGGTTCCGGTTCTTCAGGTTCATCCGGAGTTTCGGGTTCGGGTTCAGGCGGCGGCGGAATCCGGAACGGGTTCGAGCTCGCCAGCGTCACATACGACTCGAATCCTTCGGGCTCCTCGACCTGCGCGGGAACATCCTGCGGCGACCGCCCGGGCAGAAAGATCGTCTCCAGGCGAATGGTCGCGGCAAATCGCCGGCCATTGTCACGCGGATCGAGACGCACATTGGTGATGCGCTTGATCCACGGTTCGTGTTCGATGTGATGAAGCAGGCGAAGGATGTCATCGAACGCCCCTTCACCGCTGATCGTGCCCTCATGAACAAGAAAATCGATTCGCTCGCGAAGCTCGCGCATCGCGCCGCCCCGGTACCGCCGACGGGCGGGGCTGTCATGGGCGACGGTCCGGCCGGTGTTGACAACAAGGTCGTTCAGACCGACGTGTTCTCCGATGCGGTTCAACCGGGTGCGGAGACGATGGTCGACGGTTTCGACGTCGCCACCGAGCGTTTGATCCACGTAGCCGTCGATCAACTCATCAATGCGGCCGCGTTCCGCAAGGGCCTGGCGGTGGCTGGCGATGCGATCGGTCAGCGTCTCGACCTCGTCCTGGAGTTCAGCACGAGGGTCAAGGTACAGAGGCTTGAGCGCGAGCAGAAAGAGCAGCGCCGCGCCGGCGAGGACCGCGATGGTGCCGATCAGCCACCGAATCACGCGCCGGCCCCTTCATCAGTCGTTGCGGCATCGGGGTCAGCGGCCTGCTGCGATTCGCCTTCATCGCCTTCGCTGCCGTCGCCTTCTTCATCGGGGTCATCGGATTCCTCGTCTGCATCCGGCCGACCGGACGAGGTGCGCAGCGTGTATGTGAAGCCGTACGGCAATCGCCGGCCACGCTGCGCATCGGCGCCGGATGAACTTGTGCGATACAACTCATTGGCGACGAGCGATTCGCGGAAGATGTCAGCGGTGGCGCGGTCGCGGGCTTCGCCGCCCACGCTGATGCGGATGGCTGAGCTTGATGACCATTCCTGGCTGCTCCGGTCCCATTCCACGCCGCCGAACTCGAACACGCCGGTCCACGTGTTGAGCACGAGGCGTTCGCGGCCGGGGGCGAGTTCGGCGAGGTATTTCAGGTGTTCGAGCCAGTCGACCTCAGCCTCTTTCCACTGCCAGATGTGCTCTTCCTGGTCGCGATCGCGCTGAAAGTAGACAATCTCGCGCTGGAGTTCGCCGGCTTCCTCGCGAAGGCGATCCGCTTCCTGCTCAAGGTTTGTCAGGTCGACGAAGGCGTACATTGCGATGGCCATGATGGCGAAGATGGCGAGCCCTCCACCGGCGAGGGCTTTCATCCGCTGCTGTGCGGCGCGATCCGGCGCACGGCGAGGCCGGGCGAAGTTGATCGTCGCGGCGCCGCGGATCTGCCGCAGCATGAGGCCAGCGAGCGGCCAGACACTGTGCATGTCATGATCGCCATGGTCCACCATCGCGTGCCGGGTGAGCAGTTCAATGTCAATGGCGAGGGTCTGCTGAAGCGAATCGGATATCGACGAGGCGATCTGCTGGTCGCCGAGCAGCAGCGCGCGGTTCACTTCGGCGGCCTGCTCGGTGATGCGGTAGCTCATCCACGTCCGCTTGGCCTCGGTCAGGACCGCGTCGGCGATTTCATCATGGTGCTGCCCCGGGCCGTCAAGATGCAGGTCAGCGGCGCGGGAGAACTGAAGGAGTTCCTCGTTGATGACGTTGAACTCGACCGACTCGCGGGTGATGTCGATCGTCAGCGTCGGGTTCGTCAGGGCGGAACCGTCGGCCTGGAGCAGCGCGGCGACGCCCATGCTCCGGATCGAAACGCGGTCGATACCGATTTTCGCGGCCGCGGCGACTCTTCGCGTCAGGTCCATGACCTGGTTCGGCAGGGCCATGGCCAGGACGATGGTCGTGGTTTCGGTCTTGTCGATGGGCAGGTAATCAACGATGGCGCCATCAATGTCGAAATTGATTTCGCGCTGCATCGACAGTCGCGTCATCTCGGGCAACTCGTCCGGTTCGACCGTCGGCAGGCGAAGCCGCTTGACGCCGACATGCTCGCGCGAAACCGCGAAGGTCGCCTTGATGCGCGGGATGCCCGCCTTCTTCAGTTGCTCGCCAATCCACCGGCCGAGAGGCTCGGCGTCCTCGGAATCGATCGACGAGGGGATGTCGGCGACGAGGACGTTCTCCACGCGCAGCCCCGGCCCGCCGGCGCGGGCGTGCGATGCGCGGACCCGGCGTCGGCCCAGATCGATCACCAGCATGTCACGGCGCGGCATCAACTGCGTTCCAACCTCCAACACGCGAACGATGCGTGGTTCAGGATGACCACGACCCCAGCCATCAGCAGACGACCATCAGCCGCCGGGCGTCCAGCGACCGACCCGGCCGGGCCATGATTCTTCAGGCTCGCCCTGCTGATCGGCCTCCGGGTCATCAGGAGGGTCGTCGAGCGTGTCTGCGCCGTCCAGCGTGGCCGGCTCGCCGAATTCCTCCATGTCGCCGCGCGCGCCGGGGTCCCATGCCTGGGCCGGCTCATCGTTCCCCCAACCGGACACAAAACCAGTGTCGGCCATTTCATCATCATCGGGTGAAAAGCGTTCAAAATCGCGATCGAACGGCACGGCATCACCCGCTTCGGTCCGCGCAAGTCTTGCGGTCGCCTGCATTAGCGTGATCTCACGCACATAGGCCAGCCGCGGTGACGGGTCGGCGAGATCGATGACAAGCTCGTAGATGACAGGGTTGATCAGCACATCATCGGGATCGTCCGCCGGGACCGTACCGGCCGCAACGCACAGCCGAAACGTCCACGAACGAGTGGTCATGTGCGCAGCGAGGTCAACATATTGCTCAGCGTCGATGATTCCATGAATCGCCGGCCAGGCGATCGTGGCCAAGTCGTCCTCGGGAATCTCATCACGTGTTCGGACGACTTCTGAGGCCTGTTCCGGTTCGAGCGTCGGCAAGGCGGCGAGTGCCTCGTACGGCGCGGTGTTGATATCAAGCCGCCCGAAAGCGTACGCGTCATCGTGCGTGCGAAAGGTGTCGATGATGTCCGGCCAGTCTTCCGGCTCGACGCCAAGTTCATGAAGCACCGCGAACACGTCGCCGGCGTCCTCGAACGTCGTCCCGTCGCTCATGAGGGTCCGCAGGACTTCCACGGCCTCTTCCCCGAAGCGGTTTTCAATGCGGTGCCCGAGGTCGTCCGACCATTCAACGTTGAGGTTGATGCGTTGGACGCCGGATCGCTGCAGCGGCGGTTCGACCGCGTAGACGGTGAAGAGATCGGCCAGCCCGCGAAGTTGTCCTCCCGCGGTGCCAGCGGTTGCGGACGCTTCCAACCGGGCGGCAACGCGTTCGCCGAGGTCTTCGATCCTCCGTCGTGTGTCATCCATGACGCGGATTTCATCAAGCGGCCCGTAGACCATCGCGGGTGTGAGGCCGGGCACGTTGACGAGTTCGCCAACCGACTGAAGCTGACCGCCTCGCCGCCGATCGCGATACTCAAGAATGTCAGCGGCCTGGGCAAGGTCGAGCATGCCGGTGTCAGCAAGCATGTCAGGCTCGGTGATGTGGTTGAGATCAATGCGACCGGCCTCGGGGACCACCTGCTCCCCGAGCGGCCCGGCCGGAAGAAGCCGCACGACGCCAAGCCGGCCGTCACGTTCGTACAACTCGTACTGATCGTCAAGCTCAGGAATGCGGCCGGTGAGAATGCGATCCCGCTGACCGTCGAGCGCCTGCATGATGACCTGCACGCCGGATGATGACAGGGCGCGGCTGTGAGCCGCATTGGTGATGACGGACCGGCCGGCGAGTTCGGCCTGCGAGACGAACAGCAGACTCGTCGTGATCATGAGGGCCACGGCCACGGTGACGAGGACGGCGACGAGCGTGGAACCGCGGTGCTGACGAGTCACGGCCCGACTCCGGTCGAATTCGGATTGCGACCGCCGGCAGTTCCATTCACCCCAGCGCCGCGTCGCGCATCGTCGCCATTCGGCTCGTCCGCTTCACGCGCATCGGGAATCACGATGACGCGGCGTCGATCGGGTTCCGGCTCGGGACGATCGGCAAGTTCCTGCTCGCGAAGGTATTCATCCTCGTCAAAAACGGGGTCATAGTCGAACGTCTCGCGTTGAGGCAACTGTTCATCGCGGAGGCGCTCGGCTTCGGCTCGATCTTCCTCGCCGGGCCACGGCTCGAACCAGATCGTGATCTCGACGGCCACGGGCAAGCCGCCAGCATCGAGACTGTTGAACGCCTCACGCCAACCATCGCCATCGTGGTAGCGAAGGCGGACGCGGCCGAGATCGCGACCGATCAGCTCAAGGCCGGATGCATCAGCCTCGTCATCAGCATCGAAGTCCGAATGATCGAATGGATTGAACGGCTCGCCATCGAGTTCATCACCGGCGCCAAGCGGAGACATGCCGGGAGGTGCGGCGTCCTCGCGATCGGCGTTCGTCGAATCACGCGCCAAGCCGGTGTCGATCGATTCCCGCCGGGCGAGAAGCGTGCGGTCGACCGGGCGGTAGACGTATTCCGCAAGTTGCAGGTCGCCAAAGGCGCCGGGATCGTCCTCGCCGCGAGCGGCACGGTAGGTGGCGACGCCGCGTGACAGCAGCCGCAGCGAGTTCGCATCGCCGTCGAGCCCCGGGCCGAGCCGATTGTCGCCTGCAAGTGTGGTGATCAGATCGCTTTCGAGCCGCTCGATGATCGAATCAGCGGCACGCTGCTTGTCGGTAAACTCGATGACGTGCATGCGCGACTCGAGAACATTGGTGAAAAACGAGAACATGACGGTTGTCAGCGCCATGAGCATGGCGACGGCGACGAGCACCTCGATCAATGTCAGGCCGCGTTGGGCTCGATTCATGGTGCCTCATCCTGCCACGACGGCTCGCCGAAACTCGGGTCGAACCGGCCGTCAAATGCTTCATCGAAGTCCGGATGGTCCGATGCGTCACCGCCGGCCTGTTGATCGAGAAGCTCGTCTTCTTCGTATTCTTCGACCGGTTGATCGCTGACAGGCAGAAGTCGGCGAATGGTGTATTCGGTCGGCCGCCGCTCGTCTGTCGGAGCAAAATCTTCGAGGACGGTCAGTTCAACGAGCGTCAGGCCCGGATGCTCGCTTCGTGACGTTTCGATCTCCAGCCGCCATGGACCGTCGCCGTTGCGCCGATCTTCCTCATGCGTCGGGCCGCGCAGACCCATCGTCTGGCCCGACCGCAGTGAACGGAGATTGATGATGCCGGCTTCAAGTTCGGCCATGGTCGAGACGGCGAGATCGACGGCGGCCTGATCGCGGCGGGATCGGTCGAGCGCATCAAACACTGATCCGGTCGCGCGAAGCACGAACGCAGCGGCGGCAACGAAGACCGCCATCGAGATGATGACTTCGAGCAGCACCGCGCCGCGGCGTCGCGCGCCAAGCGCCCGCAACGCGCCTCGTTGATTCACGCGAAGGCGACGAGCGACCGTCATCGGCGCCCCCCCGGCGTCCCGCCGCGCGGCTTCGCCGGTTCACCACGCCCGTTGGCCGGCATTTCAGCCGGCTGCTCGGTGAATTGGTATTCACGATCATCGCGCGACTCAGCATCCGGACGGTCAAGCCGCCGCAGGCGGGCGATGCCGTTCCACGCGTTGATCTCGATGCGGGAGACACGCTGGCTTTCGTCAACCAGCCAGAGCGGCCGGGTGAGCATGGCTGAACCGTCTGGGACAAATACAGCGATCCGGTAGGCGTCATCCTCCCCGCCGAGCATCGCATCGAACGCGTCTTCGAACGGATCGTCCGGCACCTCGAAAGCCTCACCCATCGGCTCGTTGAATGCGCCGTTTCGGCCGGTGTTGACCTCGGGCTGTTCGCGGGTGAGGCGAACGCCGTCGGACAGGCGCCGTCGCGACCATGGGTGCGGAATCTCAGCACCGTCGTCATCGCGGCGATCGATGGTATCCCCGAACGTGAGACCGTTGCCGCCGTTGACGAAATTGTCCCTGCCGTACCCGTTCGGCCCATTCCCATCGGGCAGATCGAACATGGACGCCGTGAGGGTCTGCCGGTCCGGGTTGTAGCGGACTTCCACCGTTTGCCCGGTCGTCTGGGCATGAGCGCGGGCGAGGATCAGGTGGTTGATGATGTGCTGTTCGGTGGATTCAAATCGTCTGCGATCGAGCGATTCGAGAAACGTCGGCGCAACGAGACCGATGATGGCGAGCAGGATCGTCATCGCGATGAGCATTTCGATCAGCGTCAGGCCGCGCCGCCCGGCGAGGAGCCGGGCGGCGGGTGACTTGACCGATGCCGGATGATGGACGGCGGCGCTGCACACGGGTGGAACGATGCGACGATGCATCACACGCGGATCGCGTGACAGCCGCGATTACCGGTCCGGCGCCCCCGGATCAAAGTCATCGAAGCCGTCCAGTTCGCCGTCCTCATCGCGCAGGCGATCATGGTTCGTGATGTCGTCCTCGGTGCCGTGCTCGCGATCGGGGCCGGCGGAGACGATGTCGTAGTACCCGTCGCCTCGTTCTTCACTCGGGTAGCGGTACTCGAGTTCGGTGCCCCATGCGTCTTCGGTGATCGGCGAGTCGAGATACGGCCCACGCCACCGGTTCATGTCCTCCTCATCTTCGAGAACTTCGCTGTCCCAAAGGGCGGCGATGCCTTCTTCTTCACTCGGGTATCGGCGCAGGTCGACGTTGAATCGCGTCATCGCCTGGTCGATCTGATCGAACTGCACGCGTTGAAGGTCGATGTCCGACTGGTCACGGACGTTGAGCATCGTCACCGCGACAAGGCCACCGATGGCGAGCAGGATGGCAATGACGATGAGCAGTTCAATGAGTGAGAAGCCACGGCGGCCCCTCCGACGACGGTTGATTCGATCTGGCGTGTTCACGTGTGACCCTCTCAGAGTGCTGGATGAAAGAGAACTGAAGATTGAAAAAGCCTGTGCATCGCCGAGGCGGCGACATGTGTCCTTCCACAACGACGTCCGACCCAGCGTTACAACGACGAAGACATCTGCATCATCGGGAATGCGAGTGCGACGAAGAGAAACAAAACCATCGCCCCAAAGCAGAGCAGAAGCAGCGGCTCCATCAGGCGGACGAGCATCGTCAACAGTCGGTCGACGCGCGTCTCGATCGTCTCGGCAATGGTGATGAGCACCTCGGCGAGGTTGTTGGCCGATTCGCCGACAGCGATCATCTCGACAATGTCATCGCCAAAGAGCCCGCTGCGGGCAAGCGGGTCGGAGAGCGACTCGCCGGCGCGAACGGCTTCGGTCGCTTCGTCGATCGCATCAACGAGCAGAATGTTGCCGGCCGCATCGCGGCTGATCTGCATGGCGGTGAGCATCGGAATCCCGTTACCGAGCATCGTACCGAGAATGCGGCAGAAGCGGCCGACGGCGAGTGAACGCACAAGCGCGCCGTACTTCGGAATGCGAAGCTGCCAGGCGGCCAGCCGCCGCCGGACGGATTCATGCTGGACGGCCCACCAGATCCCCCCCGCCGCAAACCCCAGCATCGCGACGAAAACGATCCAGTAATCGGTCATGAACGCAGAGGTACCGAGCAGCATCTGCGTCGGCAGGGGCAGGTCCATATCGGAATAGAAATCCTCGAACTGCGGCACGAAGAACACCAGTCCGTACAAAACAACGCCAACGGCGACGAGCAGCAGCACCGCCGGATACGCCATGTTGCCGAGCACTTTCGCGCGAAGCTCGGCCTGGTGTTCGAGAAATGTCGCGAGCCGGCCGAGCACCGGTTCGAGAAACCCGCCCCGCTCCCCGGCGCGGATCATGGCAATGTGGACGGGAGCGAAGACGTCATCATGCCGCGCGAGCGAGTCCGCCAAACGTTCACCTTCGGAGACATCGTCCGCCACGTCGCCGACCACCTTGGCCAGACGCGGATTCGACCTGCCCCGTGAGAGCAGTCGCAGCCCCCGCAGCAGCGGCACGCCCGCCCGAAGCAGATCCGCAAGCTGACGATAGAAGGCGGCAAGGTGCCCGACGGAGACCCGACGTTGAATGAGCTTGCGCTCTCGGATTTCCTGAACGCTCACAGGAGCGAGTTCCCTGGCCTGCAACTCCGAGATTACGGACTGTTCGGTCGCAGCGGTCAACTGACCGCTCACCCGCTGGCCCTGGATATCTCGTGCAATGTAGGTAAACACACCCATGTATGCGCCGGTCTCCTGCCCAGTGGCGATTCGTCCCTCTCGCCGTGTCCCACGTCGTTCCCGGAACCCTTCAGTCTCCGTCAGTCAGTCCTCGGTTCGCCCTCCGCTTCCGCCTATGCCCCCGGCATGCCGATCGATGTATCGGTCATCGCGCAGGGATGCGGCCAATCTCGCTACCATCACTCGATATGCTCCCATCGCTGGGACCGGCCCCAGCCGTCAAGCAGAAGCCGGGCCATGAGTTGAGCGGTCATGTTGTCAACAGTTTTCGACTCGCCGGTCAGCCAGCCCTGCCAGGTGACCAAATCACCCCGAGGATCGAAATCCCCAACCGCCGCGACACGGTCAGCGGGATACGCGGTCATGCCGATCTGCCGGTAAGTGAACATCCGCCGCTCCGGCACAACGGCGGTGCCGGATGTTGACCCGGTCACCGTGCGAAAGCCGCGTGGCGTGTGGATCGTAGCATGCGTTGATTCATAAACCGGTACGCGACGGTATGTGTCGGCTTCGGTGGTGATCGTCCGCTGATGGACAACGAGCAGAACATCCGCATCGTCGCGGTCGGCAGCCGTGAACCCGGCGTTTTCGAGAGCGGCCCGGGCGTCGGCGAGCAACTTGCGTTCATCAACCGAGAGCCGGCCGTCTTCCAGCACCGGACCGTGGTGCCGCTCCCCTTCG
>SLJD01000269.1 GCA_007135295.1 Phycisphaerales bacterium | reverse complement strand
GGCCTCATTGATCGCCGCATAGCAGAAGCTCGTGATATTGCTCGTCATCTGGCCCTGGAGCTTGCTCATCGCCGCAATGATCGAGTTGCCGGACGACGGCTTCGGAGCCGCCGCGTAGCCGACCCGCCACCCGGTCATCGCATACGCCTTGCTCAGCCCGTTGATCGTGACCGTTCGCTCGGCGAGTTCGTCGAGCGAGCCGATGGAGAGGTGCTCGGCGTCGCCGTAGATCAGCTTCTCATAAATCTCATCAGCAATGACCACGACCTGCGGATGCTCGGCGAGAACCGTCGCCAGCGCGCGGAGCTCATCGGGTGAGTACATCGTTCCGCACGGATTCGACGGGCTGTTGAGCAGGATCGCCGCCGTCCGGTCGTTGACCGCCGCGGCGAGCTGCTCAGCAGTGACCTTGAAATCGGTGTCGATCGTCGTCGGCAGGTCGACCGCCCGGCCGCCGGCAAGCTCGATCATCGGCCGGTAGCTCACCCACGCCGGGGTCGGCAGCAGGACTTCCTGCGCCGCGGCCGAACCGGTCGGCGGGTCGATCAGGCACTGCAGGGCGAGATAGACCGCATGCTTGGCCCCGACCGTGATGATCACGTCGTCCGGGCCGACGGTGATGCTGTTCTCCGCGCGGAGTTTGTCGGCGATCGCCTGCCGGGCCGACGGCTCGCCGGGCACGGGCATGTAATGCGTCGCGCCACCCTGCAGCGCCTCGATGGCGGCGTTCTTGATGTGATCCGGGGTCTGAAAATCCGGCTCGCCGACGCCGAACCCGATGACATCGACGCCCTGGTCCTTGAGTTCCTTGACGCGGGCGGTTACGGCGAGCGTAGCCGATGGTGCCAGTTGTTGGACGCGGTTGGACAGTTGCATGGCGGACACCATACAACCCGTCGCGACTTGGTGCGACCGGCGCAAACCTTTCAATTGCGCCAGTGTGACGGCTCCGCGACGCCCGAGACGCAACCGGCTCATGACCGGCCGATCGCAGGCCGATGCCGGTGGATGGCCCGGCCGTTCCCGGCCGGAGACCGGAGAGGAGAACGTCCGCCATGAGTGCTGCACACCGCCGACACCCGCTGTCGACCGACCTGGGGTTGCTGCTGATTCGACTCATCCTTGCCGCGGTCTTCATCGTCCTCGGGGCGCAGAAGCTCTTCGGCCTCTTCGGCGGCGAAGGGCTGACCGGCACCGCGCAGACGATCGAGCAGTTCGGCCTACCGGCGCCGACGATCGCGGCCGTGTCGATGGGGGGGATCGAGTTCTTCGGCGGAATGGCATTCCTCCTCGGAACGGGCCTTCGGCTGGCGGCGGTGCCGCTGGCTGCGATGACCTTCGCCGTCGCACTTCTCACCCATCCTCAAGCGTTCGATCCCGGTCGCGGCGCGGTGGAGTTCCCGCTCCTGCTCGGCGTGGTGACGGTCGGCATGCTGCTGACGGGACCGGGGCGGTGGACCATCGCCGGCCCCGTCAGGCAGGCGATGTCCGGATCGGGCGGCCGGCGCTCGGCGTCGGTCTCCATGGCCGGCGGCTGAGCCGGCGGGGTGGAGTCCAGTGATCGAACCACCCAGCGGACGGTTTTCGGCCGGGGGGCCACCGGACCGATACGATACCGGCGTGAGCGATCGCCCATTCCAACCCGAGACATTCGGCCGCGACGACACCTTCGGCCCGCCGCAGCCCCCGGCGGACAAACCCGCCCCCACACCGACGGACTGCCCGGCCTGCGGCGAGCCGGCGGGGCAGACGATTCCCGCGACGTGCCCGGCGTGCGGCGAGCCCCGGCTGGTCGTCCTGCGGTTCATGGACCCGTCGGTCTTCGAACAGGCCCGCGCCGTCCTTGATGATCGCGGCCTCGTCGTGCACGCCCGGCATCCGAACCGGGGGTACCAGGGCATGGGGTCGCTGTTTCTCGGCTTGCAGCAGCCGCCCGGCCTCATCTGGGTCCCGGTCGAGCAACGTGACGAAGCCGACCAGGCCCTCGACGACGCGGGGCTGCCCGTCCCCGGCAGCGGACGGCCAATCGTTGACCGCAGCGAGCCCATCTGTCCCGGCTGCGGCCAGTCGCTCGACGCGGAACACCCCCCGGCAGCCGACGGCCAGTGCCCGACGTGCGCCCTGCAGTTCGACTGGATCGACATCGAGGCCGAGGCCCTCGCCGCCGGCGACGACGCCGCTGAAGAAAGCGCCGAGACCGACGCCGACGCCCGCCGCCGATCGCGCGAGCCGCGCGAACTGCCCCTCATGGAACGCGAGGCCGACGAGGCGCCCGCCGACCGGAAAGCGGGGGGGGGCGGCAACGAATCAGCCCACCGGTCCACCGACTCAGACCTCCACACCCGCGACGACCTCTCACTCGACCATGAGATGGGCCGGGATGGCAGCGGGGGGAGCAGCGCCATTGGCTGGCTCGTGGCGGCCATTCGCCCGGCACTGCTCATCGGCGGCCTGGTGGCGGGATACGTTGCCTTCCGGCAAGGGGATCCAATGGCCTGGCTCACCGCAGCCGGCCTGCTGTTTGCCTGGATTCTGACAATGATTTTTGGCCCATCGGTCATGGCGGATGTCCGCGGCCCGGATCATTCGCCGCCTCAATAGGCCTTCCGAAACAATTGATCAAATCAGGCGTGATTGCCTGCGGTGAACCTCGCTCGGCCCTTCCGTGCCG
>SLJD01000198.1 GCA_007135295.1 Phycisphaerales bacterium | reverse complement strand
TCGAGGTATGACCGGGCGTCCATGAACCGCCGCACCTGCGAGACCAGCCGGCTGCGCATCTGGAACGTCTGCATCGTTTCCGGATTGGCGAACATGTCCACATACCGGTGGCGGTAGCGCAGCTCCGCGTCGGTCAGGCCGTGGTACTTCTCCGGCGGCGGAACGAGACTCTTGCAGTGCACCTCGAACCGGTCGGCCCAGACGCAGATCTCGCCCTTCTTCGTCTTGCCCATGCGTCCTCCGACCACGATGATGTCGCCGTAGTCGAGCTTCGACGCCAGCTTGAAGCGGGTGGCTTCGAGGTCGGCTTTCGAGACGCTGACCTGCAGATCGCCGGTGTGATCGCGAAGCACGAGGAACACGAGTTTGCCCATGGCCCGGTGCTGAATGCACCGGCCGGAGACGAGCACCGCCGGCCGCGGATCGTCGACCGTGTCAGCCGGGTCGGCCTCGGCACGAAGGGATTCATATGTTTCGTGGGCCTGCTCATCGAAGCGGCTGCGGGCGTCGGCGAGGGTGATCAGGCCGTCGACGCGGCCGCCGAACGGATTGACCCCGAATTGCTCGCGCCAGCGTTGCAGTTTCTCACGTCGGGCGCGGCTGAGATCGTCGCGGGGTTCTGGGGCCGGGGATTGTCCGGGGTTCGGTGCCTTGCTCATAGCCCACGATCGTAGCGGGATCGGCAGGCGATGGCACGCGAATGCCCCATCACGCCCGCGGATGGTGACGGCGCATGACGTCCCGCAGCCGGCTGCGATCGACGTGGGTGTAGATCTGGGTCGTGCTGATGTCGGCGTGGCCGAGCAGTTCCTGAACCATACGAAGATCCGCCCCGCCGGAGAGCAGGTGCGTCGCGAAGCTGTGCCGCAGCCGGTGGGGATGCACGTCATGCAGGCCGGCGAGCTGCGCGTTCCGCTTGACGATCTGCCAGATGGAGACGCGTTCGAGCGGCCGGCCGGACTGCGAGAGGAACAGTCGCCCGGCGTCGCGGTGGTCGTCGAAGCGGGCGAGTTCCGGCCGTTGCTCAGTGATGTATCGCTCGATCCATTCCCGGGCCGGCCGACCGATCGGCACGAGCCGCTGACGCTTGCCCTTGCCGGTGACGACAAGCACCGCGAGCGTCGGATTGAAGTCCGTGACGGCCAGCCCGGCCGTTTCCGAGGCGCGAAGGCCGGCGGCGTACATCGCTTCAAGCATGGCCCGGTCGCGCAGCCAGTATTGGGAGTGTGCCTCATCCGGCGCTTCGAGCAGTTTCTTCATCTGAAGCGGGGACAGCACGCCCGGCAGCCGACGCCATTGCATCGGCCGTTCGAGCACCTGTGACGGATCTTCGCTGACGTGCCCGTTGGCGAGAAGGTACCGCATGAACACACGGATCGTCGCGAGGTGCCGGGCGATCGAGCTCGGCTGCAACCCGCGTGTTCGGTGCAGATCGCGAAGATGATCAGCAAGGTGGCCGGCGTGCAGACCGTCGAGGCCGGTCACGCCCGCTTCACGCAGGGAGCCGAGCAGATCGCGCAGATCCCGGCGGTACGCTTCGAGCGTCGCCGATGACAGCCCGGCTTCCACCCGCAGGTAGGTCAGGCACTCACGAACCAGTGGCGCGAAGCGGCAGGTGTCGGCCATGGCAGGTCAGCGGCGTCAGTCGAAGCGTCTCCACCATCGGCGGGCGCTCCGGCTGAGCGACGCGGTCCTCAGCGTTGAGTTCATGGTACATCGGGCAGACATCAAACGATCCGAAGCACACGCTGTACGCCTGATCCAGACGGCCGAGATTCAGCCGGCTCGCACAGCGGGGGTCATCACGATCCAGGTGCGGGCAGACCCTGCGGGATTCGGGCAGCGATGCGTCTCTCATGACGACTCCTGTTGACGTATCAGTCCGCTATCGGCAAAGCCGGCCGCTTCACATGACACATTTCGCGACGATCGAGCGGCCCGACGCCGGGCCTCGGCCGCGCACTTCCTGCCGGACGGCGGCGCAGCATCTGCCGCGATCCGGTCCATTCATCACCCGAACACACTGAAGTCGCGATCGGCGTCAAAAAGTCTTCAGACGCCCGGCCGGTCTTCACCCAGTCTTCACATAGCAGCCAAACCACATGCTGCGGCACTCCAGGCGGCCCTTCTGCAAGGCGGATCCCGCTCCGTGCCGCGCGCCGCGGCTGCCTCGGCACGGCGGTTGCTCTCCGGCTGGTACACAACAGCCACCGGCAAGGAGTGCCACGTGAAAGAGCTTGTTCGACAGGCCATCAACGAGGCGCAGCGATCCGAGGAGCGGGTCCGCAGCGCCGACACAGCCGCCTGCTTCTCTCCCGATCAGTCTGCTGATCTGGAAACGCTTGCGAAGGAGACGGTTCGCCTCGCCCGGCTCGCGGCGGCGACCCACATGTACGAAGTCGGCCGGCACGCGATTGACGATGCCGAGGATCGCTCCATCGATTCAACCGACGCGCATCGCCTGTGGGGGACGCAGCGATGAACTACGGGTTTTATCTCTCGGCCGGCGGGGCGATCAACAACATGCACCGCCAGGACATTCTGGCCAACAACCTCGCCAACGTGCAGACGACAAGCTTCAAGCCCGACGATGTGGACATGCGACAGCGCCTGCCCGCCCGGATGGAGTCGGCGACGGTCTTTGCGGACCCGAAATTCATGCTCGAACGGCTCGGCGGCGGGCGG
>SLJD01000092.1 GCA_007135295.1 Phycisphaerales bacterium | reverse complement strand
GGCACGTACCACGAGTCGCTCGATCTGCTCGGCAAGTCGCTCACCCTGACCGGCGAAGCCGGGCCGGACGAGACCGTCATCGATGCGACGGGCCTCGATGACCGCGTCATGCTCGTCCCCGAAGCCGACGCCGGCGTGACCGTCGAGGGGTTGACGATCACCGGCGGCACGTCGGATCCGCAGACCGGCTCCGGCATCGACCTGCACGGCGAGTTCGCGCTGATCAACTGCCGCATCACCGGCAACACCGGCGGCCCCGCCGTCCACGCGACGGCGAGTGACCTGACGATTCACAACTGCGTCTTCGAAGACAACCACGCGGAAGGAGACTCCAACGCCGCCGGCGGCCTGTCGCTGACCGGCACCGGCCCCATCGCCGCAACGATCACCCTCACCGACTCGACGTTTGCCAGCAACACCGCCGGACAAGCCGGCCTGGGCGGGGCGGTCAACATCCATTCGGCCGACGACATCCTGATCGAGAACTGCGTCTTCGACTCGAACCACGCCCAGCAGGGTGGCGGCATGAATCTCACGGCCGTGCGAAGCGGCGTGATTCGAGACTGCACGTTCACCAGCAATACCGCCACCCATCGGAAGCACAGCGTCCATGCAAACGGCGGCGGCCTGCGGATCCATCCCTGGCAGGCGGATCTGACAGATGACCCGGTCCTGCGCATCGAAAACTGCGCCATCGTCGGCAACACCGGTTATGTCGGCGGCGGCGTCAGCATCACAACGCATGACCCTCCGCACAATACGCCGCGGGTCGAATTCGTCTCCACCTCGATTGCAGACAACGTCGCCACGTTCACGGGGGCGGCCTTGCACATGTTCGGGCAACCGCTGTCGCTTGAGGCGTGCGATATCGTCGGCAACTCGAGCGCAGCCGGCGGAAACATCATCGCGTATCTGACCGACTCGATTTCGAGCGACGCCGCCTATTCGGTCACCTGGCGGCATTGCCGGATCGAAAACAACCACGCCCCGGCCGGGCGTGTGCTCGTGCATAGCGGCGACGGCGCATCGACCGTCATGGACAGCGTGCTCATCGCCGGCAACACGGCGGACCGCGTGCTCACCTCAAACGCCGGCGTCGGCATGTACGTGCGGAACGCAACGGTGGCGGACAATGACGCGGCTGCAGTCTTCGAGGCAACGGAAGTCGGTGTGCTCGACATCCGCAACACGATCGCGTGGAACAGCGGCGAGGAACTGCTGGCGGACGGGAGCGAGCCGGCCATCTCCCACAGCCTCCTGCAGGGGTACGACGGCGATGATCCGACCGTCATCGACGCCGACCCGCTGTTCGCCGATGCGGCCGGCGGCGATTACCGCCTGACCGTCGAGTCGCCGGCCGTCGGCATCGGCACCAACGGCGTGATCGACGACGATCACACGACCGATCTCGCCGGCGCGCCGCGCCTCAACAACTGCGCGGTTGACCCCGGGGCGTATGAATACCAGGGCGAGATCGATCCCGTCGAAATTCACGTCCCCGGCGATGTCGACACGATTCAACAGGCGATCGACTCCGCCCGCGGCTGCGCGACGATTCACGTCGCCCCGGGGACGTATCACGAACCGATCGACCTGCTCGGCCGGCCGATGAACCTGCTCGGCGCGGGGCCGGACGAAACCGTCCTCGACCTGCAGGGCGCCGAGGGCAGCGTCGTGACCGGCCGCCACCCGTCGACCATGGAAACCGTCATCGAGGGGTTCGCGGTCACCGGCGGAACCGGCACCGAACTTGCCGTTCTGAATCTGCGGAAAAAGCGGTACGGCGGCGGCCTTCTGCTGCTGAACGGCGCGCATCTCACGGTGCGCGACAGCCGGATCCATTCGAACATCGCTGACAGCGGCGGCGGCGTCATGCTCCGGCGGAGCGCGGTCACGCTTGACCAGTCGGTCATTGCCGACAACGAAGCGATGTCGTTCCGCGGAGGCGGCGTGCGCGCCTGGGACAGCTCGATCGATGCTCAGAATTCGCGGATCGAAGGAAATACCTCGATGGTGTCCGCTGCCGCAGATCTTCGTTTTTCCGATCACTCCGTCCCCCCCGGCGCTGCCTGGCCGGAGCCGATGCATGTGTCGCTTCAATCCACGGACGTCGTAAGCAACCACTCGCCATTGACGCCGGCCATGAACATCACCACCCTCGCTCATGCCCGTCTGGACAGCGTCACCATCGAAAGCGGCACGTTCGCTCACAACCAGGTGGCCAGCGCCGTGATTAACTTCCCTCCCAATGCGGACATCATCCCGGCCGTCAGCAACACGCTGTTCTGCTCCAACCACACTGAACTGGCGATCGCCGGCGACTGGTTCGACGGCGGCGGCAACGAGTTTCTCAACCACTGCCCCGACGCCGGCGACCTCAACGATGACGGCGTGATCGATGGCGCCGACCTCGGCATCCTGCTGGGCGAATGGGGGCCGTGTGACGACTGCATGGACTGCCCGGCCGATCTGACCGGCGACTGCACCGTCGGCGGCGCCGACCTCGGCGTGCTGCTGAGCAACTGGACCCCCGGAAGATAGCCCCCCGGAAGAGAACCCCCCGGAAGAGAACCCCCCGGAAGAGAACCCCTTGAAGACAGCCCCCGGCCCAGGGAGCGGGATCGACGCCCGATCCCGCTCCCGACGGCGCTGGACAGTCTCCCGGAAGACCCCCGGAAGACCCCCGGAAGACCCGG
>SLJD01000149.1 GCA_007135295.1 Phycisphaerales bacterium | reverse complement strand
GTTCAAGAGCGGCGGGAGCACGACCTGGAACACGACCGAAAGCACCATGGTCGCCTTCCGCGTCGTCCTTGAAGGCGGCGGCGACTGCCCGTCGGACCTCACCGGTGACGGGGCGGTTGGCGGGGCGGACCTTGGCGTGCTGCTCAGCGAGTGGGGCGACTGCGCCGATCACGGCGACTGCCCGTCGGACCTGACCGGCGACGGAACGGTCGGCGGGGCGGACCTCGGCGTGCTGCTCAGTGAATGGGGCGACTGCCCGGATGAGGCCCCCTTCACCGGCTCGTGCTGCCTGCCCGATGGCGGGTGCGTCGAAGTGCCGTACGGCGAATGCTATGACCTCGGCGGCATCCCGCGCGAGGCGTTTTCGAGCTGCGAGAACACCTCGTGCTTTGAGCGCGACGCCGACTACCAGTACGACGCGAACGTCACCGACAACAGCGTCGGCTTTGTCAACGGCGGCGTGATCGTGTGGATGCAGCGGTACGACCCCGGGCCGGGCGGCGACGTGATCACCAGCATCTCCACGGCGTTCGGCCACGAGGAATACAACGTCGGCGTCGAGCCGGGCCAGCCGTTCGGCTACGGCATCTACGAGGACACGGGGCCGATGGGCCCGGGCCAGCTCATCTGGGCCGGCGAGGGTGTGGTCGATGAAGACGCCATCGGAACCGACGAGCCGCAGACCGTCGCCGTCCCGGACATCGAAGTCGACGGCACGTTCTTTGTCGCGGCGTGGGTGGAAGACCCCGGCTCGGACAACTTCCCGGTTCCCTACGACCGCACGACCGAGATGGAGCAGCATCACAACGCCTGGCTCGCCGGCGAGACCGAAGGAACGTTCGATGAATTCGACCCGGTGGCGATCGACGACTGGAATTTCCAGCCCCTGCCGCCGCGCATGCTGCAACTCGGCTCGGGCGTGTGGATGATCCGCGCCGACGGCGGCGAGTGACCGCGATCGGCCGCGTCCCGATCCTCGGAAAGGGCGTCTGGGCCCCGGAACAAAGGCGCGGCACGGAACACCACGACCGGCCTGCGGCCCCGAGCTGCAGGCCGTTTCTCATTCGTCATGAGTGGGGCGCGTCACCGGGAGCGGAAAAACGGCACAATATCCGGAGGCGCCGGCCGTTGTGCGGCCATGGAGAAGAGAGGCCCGGGCCCGTTCCGTCACGACGCAAGGAGTTCATGATGCATTTTCGTCACCGGACCGATCGAACGAACCGCCGGCCGAATCCGCGAGCCGACCGCCGGCCGGCCCCTCCGCGACGGGGGCGGGCGGCCGCGTGCGTCTGCGCCGCGATGGCGGCTCTGGCCAGTGCGGTGATGCATGCCGCCGCCGACGCGAACCCCGAGCCGGTCGAGCTGCCGATCACCCGGGCGGTAATGTTCTCCAGCGGCGTGGGGTACTTCGAGCACGTCGGCACGGTTGAGGACGACGCGGTGGTCTCTCTTCGCTTCCAGAAGGACCAGCTCAACGACGTGCTCAAGAGCATGATCGTCACCGACCACGGCGGCGGGCGGGTCATGGGCGCGACGTACACGTCGACCGATCCGCTTGAACGGTCGCTGAAGAGTTTCGGCATTGATCTCAGCGATGATCCGTCACTGCCGGAGCTGCTGCGGCAGTTGCGCGGCGCGCGCCTCACCGTCGCCGCCCCGGACGAGATCACCGGCGCGATTCTCAACGTCGAGACGCGGCAGGCCGAGGGCGACGACGGCCGCGAGGAGCACGTGCTGAATATCGTCACCGATCGGGGCATCCGGTCGCTTCCGCTGCGCAGCGTCGACCGGTTCGAGCTTGCCGACCACGACCTGCGCGAGGAACTCAACCGGGCGCTGGCGCTCCTGGCGTCGTCGCGTAACACCGAGCGGCAGACGGTCGACATCCGCTTTGCCGGCGAAGGCGAGCGGACGGTGCGGATCGGCTACCTCGTTGAAGCGCCGGTCTGGAAGACGTCGTATCGCCTGGACCTCGAGCCGAGCGAGGACGCGAACCTGCAGGGCTGGGCGATCGTCGAGAACACGTCCGATCAGGACTGGCGGCAGGTGAACCTGCGGCTGGTCAGCGGTCGGCCGATCTCGTTCATTCAGGATCTCGTCACGCCGCTGTACCTTGAGCGGCCGGTGGTCGAGCCGCAACTTTTCGCCGGCCTCTCGCCGCGCCGCCACGGACGGGCCGTCGAGGAAACCGACCGCGCGCGCCTGCGCCGTGACCTGCGCCGTGAAGGGGGCGGCGGCGGTGGCGGGTTCGGCGGCGGCGGGCGGTCGCGTGCTCCTTCAGCTCCAGCGGAGGCGATGCCGGACGCGATGACCGAGGACATCGGGGCCGGCGTTGAATCGCTCAGCGAGGCCGGCGCGCTCGGCGAACTCTTCGAGTTCAACATTCAGCACCCCGTCGACATGCCGCGCCGGCGCAGCGCGATGGTGCCGATCGTCAACGACACCGTCACGTTCGAGCGTGTGAGCATCTACAACGAATCGTCGCTCGATCAGCATCCATTGAACGGCCTTCGCGTGACGAACGAGACGTCGCTGAAGCTTCCCGCCGGGCCGGTGACGATCTACGACGACGGCGCGTACGCCGGCGATGCGCAGATCGGCCACCTCTCGCCGGGTGAGCGCCGGCTGGTCACCTACGCCATCGACCTGCCGGTGACCATCGATTCGGACTCGGAGTCATCGCAGCGGATCGCCCG